>CAKUDW010000111.1 GCA_934645275.1 uncultured Clostridia bacterium | reverse complement strand
CCTTGCTGCCTCATAGGGCTTCAGAGATGTCCTCTGCACGGCGCAGAGAGACGCCTGCCAGGTACATCTCAATGAGTGTTTCCTCCACGTGGTTTTCCCTGCGGCGATACTGTTCGATGATCGCTGCCTCGAAGGATACACCTTTGAGTCGCGGCATAGGTACTGTCAACAGGTCCAACTATTGACAGTACCTCCATTTTGAGGTCAAAATTGGGTCACGGGGCAAAAATTTTATTGAGCCTGCCTATCTTGACAGCAGTTGTTTGCATTACTTCTGACCATAAAAGGGATGCGAAAGAACGAATCATTCTTTCGCATCCTGGAATTTAACTTAATATAGTTCTGCATCTCCCTTTTGCCAGACGATATCTGCCGACTGCGCGATGCAACCGAAATCTTCAATATAATCGCCAAGACCTTCATCCCTGCGTGAAAGCTGAACGGTTTCATCTAGTACGCAGAATTCGCCGGTTCGCATCGACTGCGCAACGAGTGCTGCATAATGCGGATCATTCATACCTGAAAAATACTGGGAGTTATAACAAAAATAGGCGATTACATCCCCGGAAGGGCTGGGAAACAGGCGAAAATCGATCGCTCGCGGCGCGAGGCAGATCGGATTACCCTGCTGATCCAGACAGGCATATACGCTCTGATTTTGTACATCGTAGCGCCACAACGCCTCCCCTTTCTTTTCTGCATCATATTTGGTAAAGTAGAGCGTCTGCGTGCCATTCCAGCCAAAATAGCTATAATCCCATCTTCCTTCGGAGGGTGGCTCTACGAGGTACGTTTCTCCATTTACATCGCGAATGCACAGCGCGCGCCGATCGCCATCTATTTGAACTTCGGCAAATCTCCCATCGGGCGCCAGCACTAAAAGTCCCCTCGTCGTACTCAATTCATATCGCTGTATGGAACCATCCTTAGATTTCCGGCACAAATAAGAGGGCAGCTCCTCTTCGCCATAGGCGTAGAAAGTCAACGCATTCGTGTCATCGATATAGTAGGCGTTTCCCTGATAAACTGCGAGAATACTACTGTTGTCCAGATAGAGCTTGTATGTTGCCCCCATGCCTTTTTCGGAAACCGCCGTGATCTTGTAAGCGTCGCCTCCGGCATATACGACATACGGTGCATCTGCCGCATCGCTCAGTAGAATACTCGGCCATACGTCCAGCCCGAAATTCATTACCTCGCCGCGCACGGCGGTTGAAGTGCTAAAATCATAATGCCTGATCTGATAGCTGTTGTACGATTTTCCATTCCGATTATCGTACATTCCTTTCAACCAGCACAGGCGATCGTTTCCGATTATGTTTTCGGGTTCGGTTGGATAATATCGCTCCAGCGTAACCTTTGAGCAACCGCCGCAGCACAGGAGAATTAGCATCAGCAGAATCAGGTTGGCGATCATGAGCTTCTTATAATTTGTCATACGTTGTACTCCTTGATTTAATGGGAATGAACTATTCTCTATGTTTTTAGTCATAGAGTGTTAACTTTCTCATACGACCATTAAACTTTTTAATCCATGCAAGCGGGAAAAAAGTTTTAATGGTTAATTCCGAATTTGTAATTCCATATAGTTGTCCCAAAATAACAGAGAAGGTAACACAATTCGATTTAAGGGCAGAATACTCCGAGTACTTTTTGGAGCTATAGCCATTATAATAACCATCTTCAGACACCTGCTCATTAACCATTGAAAGTATCTCTTTTTTTGCTGCTTCTGCAATACCTGCAGGTATTGGAGTTGTATTATCAAACCAAATCTCCACATATTTATAATCATTTGCAAATCGCTGCAAATTCTTTTCACCACGAATTACTGTTACGCGAGCAGGAGTTCCAAATAGATTTTCTGCTAAAGGAACCCGATGATCTGGGCCGTATGATAAAACCACATCATCTATAGCAATAGCCATATGTCCTGTAGCACATACAGCATCGTGTTTGTGCCCATCTATTTTTTCAATATTACCACTAAGATAACCTGTCAGTGGATGCCTAAGGAAATATACAAAGCCTACATGTACGTCTTCATCAGTATATCCATCACAGTCAACTCTTCTAATAATATTGTTACAACAATATGTGTAGATATTTTTGATGATTCCGTGAGAAGCAAATGGTCCTTTATTGTCCGTATTAATAAACCTGCTACAGTCAGGGTTATAGTATCTGCTACGCAGGTAATACAGATCCGTTTCCTCATCCCACACATATCCACGATACCTAAACGGATTCAATTCGCCCAATGAAGTTTTCAAGGAGCCGGTCACGCTCAGCGATTGTCCCCATGCGTCGTACCTGTATTCTACCACAAGATTGTCGGCCGGGTCAACGATTCCAATGATATCGCCCTGTAAGTTATGAACGTATGTTTGCATATGGGATAACTGAAACGGGCTGGAAAGCGTTGCTTGCTTTCTGAAAGGCGCAGGTAAATCCATTGCATGTTGGCGATCAATTGATGAGAAGCGCCTTATAATATGGCTAGGGGGAGGTTGGATGCAAGCAATATTACGTGAATCGCGCAACGGCATATAATTATTGAAAGCTCGATAACACGGATACTTTGGCGGGATAATCAGAGAAACGAATATTGCGCATGCCGCTGCTCGCGGCGTGTGCTGTCAGATTACCGGTAATTCTTTGGACCATAATTAAAAAAAGTAGCGAATTTATAGTGATAAGCGCGGCAGGGAACGCATATATATCCATATACGCATTCTGTGATGAAAGGAATGAAACAATGTGGATAAGATACGGCTCATGCTTGCGGACGATAATCAGAGCATATTGCGACTGCTGACGGATTTCTTTGCTCGAAAGGACGATATTGATGTGGTTACAACTGTGTCGGACGGCACGGAAATTGCGGACGCGGTGCGGGAATTTCAGCCGGATATACTGGTGATGGACATCATCATGCCGCGCAGGGATGGATTCATGGCCTTGGAAGAACTGCACGGTATGGATGAGCCTCGGCCAAAAGTGATTGTATTGACAGGGCTTGCGCGGGATGATTTCATCGCCCGTGCCATTGAGCTGGGCGCGAGCTACTACATGGTGAAACCGTTTGACATGCACCTGCTTTATAACCGGATTGTGGAAGTCGCGGGTAGAAATACGTTTTCATCAGCAGCTGCGCAGGCGCAGGGCGCACAGAATGCCGAAAGCCTGGACGAGCAGGTGACCAATCTATTTCTGACGTTGGGTATACCGGCGCACATTAAGGGCTATCAGTATCTGCGCGAGGCGGTGCTGATGGTGGCCGAAAATCACGACGTCATTAACCGAATCACGAAGGAGCATTATCCCGGCGTCGCGCGGCGCTTTGAAACCTCTGCCAGTAAGGTAGAGCGCGCGATGCGCCATGCCATCGAAGTGGCCTGGAGCCGCGGCAGGCTTGAAAGTGTGAACAAGCTGTACGGCTGTAAAGTTTTTGACGCGATGGACAAGCCCACCAACGGCGAATTCATCTCCTGTATCTGTGAAAAGCTCAAGTCTGGCAGCGGCGCATAATGGAAATACGGATAAATGGCTCCCCGTTCAATTTGCAGAACGGGGAGCCGTCATATATGGGAATTAGATTGAGTGCTTCACGCGATCGGCTTCTTCCTTGCGCTTGGCGTTGTTGAAACGATCCAGCGTACCTACCAGATAGCCGGTGATGCGACGAATGCGCTCAAATGGCTGGTCGCCTTCGGCGCGGCCGCAGTTTGGGCAGGTATCGCCGATGATGCCGTTGTAGCCGCATACGGGGTCGCGATCCACCGGATGGTTGATTGAGCCGTAGCCGATGCCGGATTCCTTCATCACGCGCACGATCTTTTCAAACGCTTCAAGGTTCTGCGATGGATCGCCGTCGAGTTCCACGTAAGAAATGTGACCCGCGTTGGTGAGTGCGTGGTAGGGTGCTTCGGTGCGAATCTTGTCGATGGCACTGATGTCATAATACACCGGCACGTGGAAGCTGTTGGTGTAGTATTCGCGGTCGGTAACGCCCGGAATGACGCCGAATTTTTGGGCGTCGATCTTGACGAAGCGGCCGGAAAGTCCTTCAGCGGGCGTGGCCAGTAGCGTCACATTCAAGCCGAGGCGATCACTCGCGTCGTCGCAGAGCTTGCGCATGTGGCCGATGATTTCGAGACCAAGGTTTTGCGCACGCTCGCTTTCGCCGTGATGCTCGCCGATGAGCGCCTTCAGGCATTCCGCCAGACCTATGAAACCCACAGACAGCGTGCCGTGCTTGAGCACCTCGCGCACCTCATCATCCCAGCCAAGCTTTTCGCTGTCGATCCATACACCCTGTCCCATCAGGAAGGGATAGTTGCGCACGCGCTTGCGGCACTGTATTTCAAAGCGATCCAGCAGCTGATCGATCACCAAATTCACCATGTGATCCAGCGAATCGAAGAAGGTGTCCAGATTGTGGTTGGCCTTGATGGCCAGGCGGGGCAGGTTGATCGACGTAAAGCTCAGGTTGCCGCGCCCGTTGGAGATCTCCTTCTCGGGGTCGTACTTGTTGGCCATTACACGTGTGCGGCACCCCATGTAGGCGATTTCCGTCTCGGGATGACCGGGCTTATAGTATTGCAGGTTGAAGGGCGCGTCCTGGAACGAGAAGTTCGGGAACAGGCGCTTGGCGGAGGTCTTGCAGGCGAGCTTGAACAGATCGTAGTTCGGGTCGCCGGGATTATAGTTTACGCCTTCCTTCACGCGAAAAATCTGAATGGGGAAGATGGGCGTTTCGCCGTTGCCCAGGCCAGCCTGCGTGCTTTCCAGCAGGTTGCGCATCACCATTCGCGCTTCGGGCGAGGTGTCCATACCATAGTTAATGGAGGAGAAGGGTACCTGCGCGCCGGCGCGGGAATTCATCGTATTCAAATTGTGAATCAACGCTTCCATGGCCTGATAGGTGGCGCGGTCGGTTTCCTGCTCGGCCTTTTTCTGGGCGAAGTCCTGAATGCGCTCAATGTCAGCGCTGGGGGCGCCCAGCTCGGCGAGCTTCACGGCTTCGGCAGCCTTGTATTCCGCAGTGGGCACCAGCGTGGGTATAAGCTCTTTTTCATCGCGGATTTCATCCATTATTTTTTTAACGGCGGATTCGGCGTTTTCGAAGCCGTCCAGCAGCTCAAGACCGCGAATCAGATTGTCGCGGTAGTTTTTCTTAAAGGTCATGCGCACGCCGTCGGCCATGGCGTAGTCAAAATTGACGATGCTCTGGCCGCCATGCTGGTCGTTCTGGTTGGCCTGAATGGCGATACAGGCCAGCGCTGCGTACGAGCGGATGTCCTTGGGTGCGCGCAGATAGCCATGGCCAGTGGAAAAGCCGCCCTCGAATAATTTGATCAAATCGATCTGGCAGCAGGTGGTGGTCAGGGTCAGAAAGTCCATATCATGTACATGAATATCGCCATTGCGGTGCGCTTCGGCGTGCTCCGGCTTCATCATGAACATCAGATTAAATTCCTTCGCGCCCTCGGAGCCGTACTTCAGCATGGCACCCATGGCCGTATCGCCGTTAATATTGGCGTTTTCGCGTTTGATGTCTGAATCAATGGCGCTCTTATTGGTGATATCATCATAGATGCGCATCAGGCGCGTATTCATTTCACGAATGCGGCTGCGCTCGGCGCGGTAAAGTATGTAACTCTTGGCGGTGCGTACAAAACCGTTTTCAATCAGCACGCGTTCCACCATATCCTGAATCTGTTCTACGCTGGGTACATCGTCTACAGCTTCGCTGCGTTCGAGATCGGATACGACCTCGCGGGTGATTTCTTCCGCCGCCTTCAGCGATTTTGCGCTGTTGCTGGCCTCAAAGGCCTTCATGATTGCGGCCGTGATTTTATTTGCATCAAAAGGTACGGTGCGTCCGTCGCGCTTGAGTATTACGTTCAACATTTCCACTATGCCTCCTCCAGAACACATTATATTGGGATGGGCTGCTTTTGTCAATACAACATATTGTACAAAGACCGATATTTGGTCGATTTAAAGCCCGTCACACAGATTTGTAACAGTCGGGCCTATTCATAAACAAACTCTTGTACAAATGCCGCAAAACTGGTAAATTCAAGCGAAAATGTAACGAATACTGGCGAATTTGCGCCACAATTTGCGTGGACTTCGGTTGGTTATGACGGAAATTCAATTTATTAAGTTTTGGCCGCCGCGCAGTGCATGCTTCCTAATGTGTATTTTTATTGATAATATATTAAATTGGCTTAAAAGCGTTGCAGGATTCTGAGTTTGTTGTATAATAATATTATCTGGATGTATTTATTTTCCCCATATGAGGCAAGGAGGTTCTTAAGCGTGATTGTATCCAAGAGAAAGCCCGTCGAGGAAGTGCTCGCGATGCTCAAGGGCGTCAAGCGGGTTGCGATCAGCGGCTGCCACGAGTGCGCGCTGGCCTGCAAGGTTGGCGGCGATGATGAATGCGCCGAGTGGAAACAGATTCTGGAATCCAGGGGTTATGAGGTAACCGGCATTGCCATGCCCACCGAGAGCTGCCTGAATTTCCATGTGCGCAAGGCTGCCAAGGAATTGCAGAAGGGTAAGCCAGAAGCGGTTTTGTCGCTGGCATGCGGCTCTGGTATTCAGACGCTGGCGGCCCAGATG
>CAKUDW010000110.1 GCA_934645275.1 uncultured Clostridia bacterium | reverse complement strand
TGCTACGGCCGACCAGGCAAATCTTGCGGCCATAGTGTACCGCCGCGTCCACTACCGACTGAATTCTGTGTACGTTGCTGGCAAACATCGCAATGATGATGCGCCCCGTCGCCTTATCAAACAGGTTGAAGAAGGTTTCGCCAACCTTCTTTTCGGACATCGTCATGCCCGGCCGCTCCACATTCGTAGAATCCGCCAGCAACGCCAGCACGCCGCGGTTACCGATCTCAGCGATGCGTCCCAGATCAATGGGCGCGCCGTCCATCGGCGTGAAGTCTACTTTGAAGTCACCCGTGTGAAGCACCGTTCCCACCGGCGTAGTAATCGCCAGCGCGCATGCGCCCGCAATGGAATGGTTCACGCGAATAAACTCCACGCGGAACGCGCCCACTTCCACCACGTCGCCTGGCTCCACCACGTTCAGATCCACCGAACCGAGCAGGCGATGCTCCTTAAGCTTGTGCTCGCACAGCGCCAGCGTGAGCCGCGTACCATACAGCGGAGCGGGTATCTTGCGGACGATATACGGCACCGCGCCGATATGATCCTCATGTCCATGCGTGAAAAAGTAACCGCGCACACGATTCTGGTTCTTCTCCAAATAGCTGACGTCGGGAATCACCAAATCTACACCTGGCATGTCCTCCTGGGGGAAAATTGAACCCAGATCCACCACAATGATATCGTCCTGATATTCAAATACCGTTAAATTCTTGCCGACTTCTCCGAGTCCGCCCAGCGGAATGATCCGAAGCCGCGGCGATTTACTCTTTTTTGCCACGCTCTTCCTCCTTACTATGTATCTTTTTCCTATCACAACCGCCCCGGCACAACGCACCCGGATGCGGTTAAAATATATGTAGAACCCCTGTTAAGCGCTTTCGCGCTGCCTTTGCGTATTGATTGTCGACGTGCGGTTCAAGGGCCGCATTGCGGCGTGCGGTTTACGAGCCGCCGACCGCCGACCCGGAAAATTCTCTGAACCTTTCCGACCATCAGTATATCACATTTTATTGCCGATTAACGCACGCAGGAAGATTTAACGCGCCGCTACCTGGCAAATTCCGAATAATGTTCCTTTTTGGACGTTATTTTTCCTGCTGCGGTTCCAACAGCCGATTCAGGATGCGAACCAACGTAAACTTTGCGCCCCGGCCCGCCGCTGCGCCCACACAGGCCGGACAGCCGTCCGCGCAGCGACAACTGGATACTACTTCGCGCGCGCTGAGCAGCAGTTCCCGTCCCATTTCATATACCTTGTCTGAAAGACCCACGCCTCCTGGAACCGCATCGTAAAAGTAAATGGTAGGCTTACCGGTGTAGGTATCCTTCACATGGTAAACCACAGAAATATCCTGCGGCGCGCACATCAGGCGCATCGGCGCAATGTGGCGGATCAGGTGTGCCAGCCCTACCATGGCGTTCTTCATCGGCTCGCGCTCGAACTCCATCTCCAGAGATTCCGGCAGCGTCCACCAACAAGCAGTCGTCTGCATTTCCAGTTCCGGCAACGTCACCGGGCCCCAGCCGAGGTTTTCGTGCGTATCGAAGCGAATTTTCTTAAACAGCGTCACGATGCTGCTGACCAGCACCTCGCCGCGCGTGCGCATGATGCCGTTTTCCGCGTCGGATTCAAATTCATCCAGCACTTTCAAACTAGTGGTCAAATCTGCGTCCGTGTAATAGCCCACATTTACTTCGCGCACATAGGCCTTCTTTTCATCGAAGTCCAGCTTTTCCACCTGGAACTGTCGCCCTTCATGCATGTAAATGGCATGCTCGTGCAGCAACATCGGCACGGTAAAGCGATCCATTTCGCCGATTACGCGGTGATTTTTCGGATCGCTAATGTTCACGATCACAAAATTCTGATCCGACGCCGAGCGCAAGTTCACGCCTGCCTGCGGAAATTCCTCAGCCATCCAATAATATCGGCCGCCCACGCGCCGCAAAATCGACTGTTCTTCAAGATAGCCCAGCAGCTCGTCTGTGTCCTCCAGCCCGGCAAACTGCTCGCCCTCGGTAAAGGGCAACTCGTAGGCCGCGCACTTCAGATGGTTCAGGAGAATATAGAGATTGTTCGGATTGATCAGCGCGCATTCCGGTGACTGGCCAAAGAAGTAATCCGGATGCTGAATGACATACTGATCCAGCGGGCCAGAACTGGCAACCACAACCAACAGCGACACGCTGCCCCTGCGTCCTGCGCGTCCGGCCTGCTGCCAGGTGCTGGCAATGGTACCCGGATAGCCGCAGAGCACGCAGGCGTCCAACTGACCGATGTCGATGCCCAGCTCAAGCGCGTTTGTAGATACCACGCACATGACGTTGCCCGCGCGCAGTTCGCGCTCGATTTCGCGCCGCTGCGTAGGTAAATAGCCTCCGCGGTAGCCGCGCACCAGTCCTGCGTTACCCAGCGGGTCGCGCACCTCATCCTTCAGATAGCGCACCAGCACCTCCACCGTCAACCGCGCACGGCCAAAGACGATGCTCTGCACGCCACTGCGCAGCATGGACGCTGCAATCCGGCGCGTTTCCGGAATGGCGCCCGCGCGTATGCCGAGCTGCTCGTTCACTACCGGTGGATTATAGAACACGATGTTGCGCTCGCCCGCGGGCGCACCGTTATCGTCCACCAGCATGACCGGCCTGCCGACCATCTCTTCGGCCAGCTCCTTTGGATTCTGAATGGTGGCGCTGCAACAGATGAACGTTGGGTTGGAACCATAAAACGCGCAGATACGCTTCAACCGGCGGACAACATTGGCCAGGTTTGAGCCGAACACGCCGCGATAGGCATGAATCTCATCGATCACCACGTAGCGCAGATTCTCAAACAGCTTGATCCACTTCACATGGTGCGGCAGTATTCCCTGGTGCAGCATGTCCGGATTAGTGACCACCACATGTCCCGCCTGCCGAATGGCCGTACGCGCGGCGGCAGGCGTATCGCCATCGTAGGTATAAGCCTTTATGGGGCAATCCATTTCCTCGATCAGTGCGTACAGTTCCGCCGCCTGATCGCTGGATAATGCCTTTGTGGGAAACAGATACAGCGCACGCGCGGACTCATCCTTCAGAATCGCGTTCAGTACGGGCACATTGTAGCAGAGCGTCTTGCCTGAAGCCGTAGGCGTAACGACCACCAGATCGTGCCCGGCCACGGCAGCTTCGATCGCCTGCGCCTGATGGACGTAGGGTCTGCTGATGCCGTGCCTTTTCAGCGCATCCACAATGCCCGGCGCAAGCGTCTCTGGAAACGCACCGTAACGCGCGGGCCGCGCGGGTGTCACGCGCCAGCTGGTCACGTTAGCCATAAAGTCCGGATTGTTCTTCAGCTGTTCAATGTACTCCGGTACGGTCATAAGCTTGCATTCTCCCCCATGCGGCAGATCCGAATTAAACGATTACCATTTCCGTGTTTTCCACTGCTTCCTTTACCAACGCCTCAATATCCAGCTTTGATTCGGCCTTTGGCATGGTATTGAGCTTCGGCCGTGTGATGGGATGGCGCGGGGTAAACACCGTGCAGCAGTCCTCATACGGCAAAATGGAGGTCTCATAGGTGCCAATGCGGCGCGCAATCTCCATGATCTCGGTCTTATCCATGCCAATCAGCGGACGGAACACCGGCATTTCTACCACCGCGTCCGTACAGGCAATGGCTTCCATCGTCTGCGAGGCCACCTGTCCTAGGCTTTCGCCGGTAATCAACGCGCGCGCGTCAAATTGTTTGGCAATTTCCTCGGCGATACGCATCATGAATCGGCGGGTAATCAGCGTGCCCAGCCCCTCGGGACATTTTTCGTGTATCTCCAACTGACACTTCGTGAACGGCACAAGATACACGCGCATGCTGCCGTGATAATCCGCCAGCAGCTTGGCCAGCTGCATCACCTTGTCGCGCGCCAGCTCACCAGTATACGGTGGACTCTGGAAATGGATGGCGCAACAGCGCACGCCGCGCTTCATCAACTGATAGCCGGCCACCGGCGAATCAATGCCGCCGGAAAGCAGCAGCGCCGCGCGCCCGCCCGAGCCCATGGGCAGACCGCCCACAGCCATAATTTCCTCGCGGCAGATATAGCACTTGTCGCGTATCTCCACGTGCAGCTTGTGCTCAGGATTGTGAATATCCACATGCAGGTTGGGATTCGCATCCAAAATGCGACCACCGATTTCCGCACCCAGTTCCAGCGAATTCATCGGGAATTTCTTATCGCTGCGCTTACCGTATACCTTGAAGCTGCCCGTGCAGGGCTTCATCATTTCGATACATTGGCCTGCAATTTCATCCAAGTCCTTTTCACACTCAATGGCCGGGCTGACCGAATATAGGCCGAACACCTTGCGTACGCGACGCGCGCACTCATCCATGTCCTCGCAATCCGAAACATAAATGCGCGAATCTGACATCCACACGTGACCGCCCAGCGGACGCACTGCACGCTTGACGTTATCCACCAGGATTTTTAGGAAATGCGGGCGATTTGCGCCCTTCAGGAATACCTCGCCGTAGCGAACCAGCAATACTCTGCGCATGATTCTATCTCCTTGCATATTTCTTCAACTGCGCGTAGAGCGTCGCGAGACACCGGGCTGCGTAGTCGATTTCTTCCATCGTCGTATGCGGGCAAAGGCTGAAACGCAGTGCCCATTCCGCGCGCGCGGGCGCAACGCCCATCGCTGTAAGCACGCCGCTGACCTTCAGCTTCTTAGACGAGCAGGCCGAGCCCGTAGATGCGTACACGCGCATGCCCTCCAGCGCGTGCAGCATCACCTCTCCGCGCACGCCCGGAAAGCTGATATTCACGATGTGCGGCGCGGCCTTTTTCGGTTCCGGCCCGTTTATCAGCATTTCGGGAACGGCCCTTTGAAATTGCTCGATCAGGTACAGTTTTTTCTGCATGAGCTGCCGCTGCATATCCGGTCCCATCTGCGCCATTTCAGCCACGGCTGCGCGCAATCCTGCGATGCCGGGGGTGTTTTCCGTACCAGAGCGCAGACCGTTTTCCTGACCGCCGCCAATTTGCCGCGGCGTGATGCGCACGTTTCTGCGCCATACCAGTGCGCCGGTTCCTTTGGGCGCGTGAATTTTGTGGCCAGATAGCGTGTACATATCCACATATTTCAAATCGATCGGCACGCGCATAAAGCCCTGCACGCCATCCACATGAATCAGCGCCCGGCCGTTCACCAGCGCGTGCAGGCGCGCCACATCCAACAACGCGCCGGTTTCATTGTTCACCTGCATACAGCTGACCAGGCTCGCACCGTCGTCAAGCGCCGTTTCGAGCGCCGCCCAGTCCAGCTCCCCCTGCGCATTCACACCGATCACGCGCACGTCATGGCCAAGCTCGGCCAGATGACGAAAGCTTTCCAGTACCGACGGATGCTCCACCGCGCTCACGGCCAGAATCTGGCGACCGCGCATGCGCGCCACCGTACCCATGATAGCGAGATTGTTCGCCTCCGTGCCGCCGGAAGTAAAAGTCAAATTATGCTCCGACGCATGCAGCGCGCGCAGCAATTCCTCGCGGCAGGCGCGCAGCTGCTGAAACGCCTCCACTGCGGGCTTATAGACCGAGGAAGGATTATAAAAGCCCTCGGTAAGGCAGCGGTTCACGGCCTCTACGGCCGCTCGACAGGGTTGCGTGGTGGCGCTGTTATCCAAATAGGCCTGTGGGCTATTCTCAAGCTTCGCCTGCATTGCTCATCTCTCCCCGGGCTTGAATCTGAAAAAACAGAAAACCCAAATTACAATATTCTTATGTTATTATAGCACACGACAACGCTGTGCGAAACTTCGGAAATATGAATAATATTGGAACATTTGATTTTCGGCAGGATTTTATCCGCGTGCCAGCGAAATGTATTATGTTTATATGCCAAGGAGGATAATTGCCTTGAAGTGCCCCTACTGCGGAAACGACTGTCCGGATGAAGCGCTGTACTGCGATGTGTGCAAGCAACCGCTGCCCACCGGCAAGGACGACGAAAACGCCGGCCATCGGAAGCGCCACGCGCCGCGCACGCCCGCGCAGCGTCTGCTGCTGGTGCTCGGTTGGATCGTATGTCTGGCCATTATCGGCATCGGCGCATACAAACTGATTTTCTGGATCGATAGCTATAAGATCACACGCCTGTACACCCGCGGCGCCTATACGCCCACGCTCAACCAAATTACGCTGAGCGATGGACGCAGCGCGCATGCGTTGGTTTTCTACGGCAAGGACGGCGATATGATTTATGTGCCCGAGCTGAACCGTTCATTGACAATATGCGGTGGCATCGCGCGCCTCGAAATCGCCGATTCCGAATGGTTTAACGACGAAGTATCTGAATACGACTACGCTGACATCAGCTTCACGCCCATACTCATTGGCCAGGACGGGCGCGAAACGCAGCTGCCGGTGGTGACTTATACCATCGACGTGCCCGAATCCCCACTGACAGTCGTCAGTCCCGCAGAGGACGACTTGCACGTAGTCACCTCATCCTATCCGCTATCGCTCGAAGTGGTACCGGGCAGCTCGCTATTCGTTAACGGCGAAGATCTGACCGACCGCATCGATCGCAGCGGCGCACTCAGCGCCAACGTCAGCGTGCGTCCTATCGGCGAAAACACCTATACTGTCATCGTG
>CAKUDW010000109.1 GCA_934645275.1 uncultured Clostridia bacterium | reverse complement strand
AGATTTGGCCGGAACAGGAATGCTCCGGCCAAACCAGATATACCCGATTTGCTTTGGAAAGGCTTACTTCACGCCAGCCCAGCCCCAAACCAGATCGCGGGTCTCTTCGAAGTTTTCGAGATTGCAGACCACGCCGGGATCGATCATTTCGGACTGCTCAACATCCTCGCCATTGAGATACTTCACGGCGATTTCGATGCACATGTGGCCCTCTTCGACAGCGCCCTGCGCGCCGTTGGCCCAGTTATAGCCGTCCTTCATCATCTGCATGCCGTTTACGTCGCCGTCAAAGGAAATCACGGCCACATGGTTTTCCTCGCCGATCTTGGCCCACTTGCCGGCCTGTTCGAGAGCAGACTGAATGGGCGTCCACAGGAAGTCGGAGGGGGTGATGATCAGGTCGATGTCGGGATTGGACTGCAGCGCGTTCTGCAGACCGGTCAGCGCAACCTGCTGATCCCACTCGGTGGGGATCTCAACGCACACGTTCACCACGCCAGGAGTTTCTTCGATGGCCTTAGTGAAGCCGTTGTAACGCTGCACAGCGTTCTCGTCGCCCAGGTCGCCAATGAGCATGACGGCATTGTTGAAAGTGATGCCCTGACGCTGCGCGTAGTCGATCAGCCAAGTCATTTCATCGTAGGCAATCTGCTCGTTATCCGCCACGACGGTCGCATCCGGATTGCCATCCGGGCAGGAGCGGTTGTCCATGATGGTCTTAACGCCCGCATCCGCGCACTCTTCAATGGCGGAAATGATGGACGCGCTGTCCACCGCGGCAATGATGATAACCTGGCAGCCCTTCGCAATCAGGTCGGCAATCTGCTCGTTCTGCTTGTTGGCGTCGCCACCGGCAATAACTTCAACGATTTCAACGTCCATTTCTTCCGCTTTTTCATACATGGCCTTGTAGTTGCCCATCCAGAACTCGGTGTTCAGGTCGTCCATGGAGAGACCAACCTTGTAGGTGGCCGCCATCGCCGGGATCATGGCGAGCACCAGCATCAGCGCGATAACGAGAGTCAGGATTTTTTTCATTCAGGGGTTCCTCCTTCTTATTCTATTGTTTCCGTCCATCGGAAACAAAAATGATTTGCTGCCACGGCCGAGCGCGTGTGCGTTCACGCACCGATGTAAAAAAATGCTCTGCTTTTTTGAGACACTGCAAAACACTTTTAACATCCGGTCGAATTTCATAAAATCATCGCTCTGCGTGTACGCACACGCAATCATTCAAAATAAATAATTGTGCATCGCTCCGGCACACAATTTTAATCCACTTCTTGAAACCCTACCCTGAGACGGATCCAAGTCATTCAAATCACAGTGTTATCATAACGCATCGACACACATGTGTCAATAGATGTATTTCATTTTTGTCAATATGCACAAATAGTTCTATAGTATTATATTCTCTTTCAACACATGTGCCATTGAATGTTCCTCGGCATTGTAGCGCATGACCATGTGAACGCGCACACCCAGCTCGCGTTCCTCCGGAATCCACTTTTCAGTTAAATGTTTGTACATCAACACGATGGCATTGTAGCTCTGGCGGCGCGGTTCCTGGTCGATAGCCATATCGAATATGCCGTCCTTCAAATACTTCTCCACCGGCTCGGTCACGTCGTAACCGATGAGCACGGGGCGCTTTTCAGGGTGTGTTTCAGCCACATAGCGGCCGCTGGCGGCGGAACCTGTGGCGCTGTTGGAAAACACGCCGTCCAGCCCGGGATAGCGCTTCATCACATCCCGAACCACATTGTAGGCCTTTTCCTCGTCGTCCTTGTATTCATAATCGCCTACCACAGAAATGCCTGGATAGCGTCTAAGCGCATCCAGGAAGCCGTCGCGGCGCTCGGTGGCCGCGCCGGGATGGAAGAAGCTGGTCAGCACGGCGACCCTGCCCTGACCGCCGAGCAGGCGGCCCATCATGTCTCCCGCCATGTGGCCGGACTGGCTGGCATTTTCGCCCACAAAAAACAGGCGCTTGCTATGCTTCGCGTCAGAATTAAAGGTCACCACCGGCACGCCGGAATCCACGATTTCATTGATGCAGTCGTTCAGACCGTCGCCGCCCGCGTTGAGCACGACGCCGTCGTAGCGGCTGTAATCCAGCGTTTCAAGCACCTTCAGCTGATCGGCCACGCCCAGGGAATCGCAGACAATCTGATCCACGGTCACGCCGTAATCCAGCGTTTCACGAACAGCATCCTCCATGCCGTCGCGAATGTGGCGATAAAAGAAATAGGGATTGCAGGGCGTGATGGCAGCAATGCGCAGCTTGCGCTGGCGCCCCAGCGCACTGGCAATCTTGTTGGGATGATAACCCAGACGATCGGCGATTTCCAGTATGCGGCGGCGCGTCTCCTCGTTGATGCGCCCGCGGTTGTTCAGCGCCCGATCCACAGTGCCGACAGACACGTTAGCCTCCTGCGCAATCGTCTGCACTGTAACCCTCGCCATGACGCTCAGCCTCCATTTTTTCAAATACAGCAAACAGTATACCACAAGTTTGCCGCCATTTCCACAATTCAAGATTAAAGTTTGCGGGCGAAACGCAGCGTCCGCCCGCAGGTCTCAGACTATTTTGCGCAGCATCAGCAGACAAAGATGTCCGACAGTTGCTTCACTTCGCTCGGAAGGCCGGGCATCGGCAGATCGCGCACCTTGATCACGCCCGCATCGAGCGCGTTCACACTGTCGCGATCAAGCGTCTTGAGATTGCCCATAATCTTTGCCACCACCATGGACTTCCCCTGTGCCTCCATCATTTCCATCATTTCCAGACAGCGCTTCAGGCCCTCGGGGCTCACCATCACGCAGCCGTGGTTTTCCATCAGGAAGCCGTTGGACTTATGAATCACTGCGTCGAAGTTTTCGGCCAGTTCATCGCTGAGCGGTACGGCGTAGGGCACCATCATCATCGGGCCGACCTCGGTCACAGGCTCAGGCAGATAAGCACGCTGCATCACATCGCCACCAGCGATGGCAAAGCCCGTCAAAATCGGCGGATGCGCGTGTATAATCCCCTTCACATCCGGACGTTTCTGCATGATACGCAGATGAAACGGCCATTCACCGGTGGGCTTGCGGCCCTCCTTCGCGTGGAGCACGCGGCCAGTCATGTCGATGGCGCAGATATCCTCGAAACGCACGTCGGCCTTAGCCACCTTCGTGGGCGTAATCAGAATCACGTTCTCATCGGCGCGCAGTGACAGATTGCCGCCCTGGCTGGTCACAAAGCCCAATGCAGCCAGTCGATTTGCAGTGTCGGCCAGTTCCTGTATTTTGCTCTGATACTTTTGCTGCAGTTCATTCATCATAGTCTCTCCCCTTATCTTGTTTCACTTCAGTTTTTCAATGGAGTATGTCCATGAAAGGCGTATCTTCAGTTGCGAGCAGCTTTCCCATCCGCAAAGCGGCGCAAAACCGTTTTCAACCGGTGCCGCGGTGGAAAAAACGCCGCAATTGCCCCTCGGGAATCTTAAAGGCGCGCTCTAATTTCGCTCAGGCGCATGCCATCCTCTGGAATCCACCTGCGCCAATAGGCCACGGACTCTTTCATGTCGTCCAGCAAATCGGCAGTGCTGCCCGCGGTGCTGATAAACGGCTCAAAGGTAAGCACCACTTCGCCGCACTTGGGCGGCATAGCCGGATCGTCTGCCTGTTCAAATGACGCGCTCAGTGCACGCAAGACGTCCGACGCATTCACGACGCCCTTTTCATTAAACGCCTTGCTGAATGGCCAATGCGGCGACGACTTGCCGTCGCTCTGCTGCAAATGCACGATGGGCGAATAGCAGCCAAGCGCACGCATCCATGCGTCAATGCTCCAGTCGCACGGCTTGGAAAACAGGTTCGGATGCGCTTCGATGTCCTTCAGAATCGCGTCTACGGCCGCATTCTCATCCATTTCATCCGCGGCAGCCGCCAGATAGAGTGCGCGTGCCGCGTCCGTACCCATCCACACGCGGCGCGCCGGTTTTCCCTCGCGTGCCAGCGCAATGTTCTTGCGAATATAGGCCTCGTCCGGTCGTACAAAATACTGCTGGCCATTCATATGGCCCAAATCTGCCGTGATGTAGAACGGCGCGCCGGAACGCGCGTATACCTCGCGCAACAGGCGCTTCGTACCTTCAATGGTCCACGGCGGCTGATGCGGCGAATACATCTGCTCCAGTCCCACATATTCCATGCCTATCTTCTGCGCGTAAGCCGCCAAGTTCGCCAGTACGTCGCAGAGCCTGCTCAGCGCGTCCTCATAGAGCGCATCGTCCTGCAGGATCAGTTCCTCAAAACCATGAGCAAAGAAACCAAAGCCCGCGCCCAACGCCTTCGCAGTGTCCATCTGCGCCTTCATCCATTCATCGCGGAAGCGACGAACCACACGCCCGTCGTAATGCGAAATGCCGCAGGTGACATAGGTACCGTGGCCAGAATACACATTTTTAACCACCATGTCCATTTCTTCGCAGCCGCGGCGTACCGCCGTGATCCAATCTCGCGTGAACGCCGGACCCATGTACAGCGGATCGCACTCCGTGTCCGCGCTGGCCTCGATGTACCTCAATCCCAAACCGCGAATCAACTTCAGCCATTCCGCCGGACGCACCCAACGTTTGGAGGCAAAGCAGTTGTCAATGCCCAGATATATTCTTGGATCCATATATCACCCTCCGTAAATTTTATTGGTTATTTGCATTGTATCACCAAATTTGTCTGCTTTGCAATCCCACCCTGCGGCGCTTCCGCCAAAACTGCGTGTGCGCACACACAATTTTGCATTCAAACCAGCTGTTTTCACACTGGCAGACGATATTTTCTGTATTATAGATACATTTTTCATCCGCATTTTATGTTATATGTGTATGATATTTAAAATTTTTATCAGTTTCTATATACAAAATACGTTTTCTATGCTACACTAAATGTGATGCAGAGCGTGGAAAACCGCGTCCTCGCATGTTTTTATGCGGTTTTGCGTGTGCGTTACCGCAAGTAGAACAAAATCCAATTTCAGCTAACGCCTAAGGAGGTCTGATTCAATGAAAATCGTAAACAATCCAAACATGAAAACCGTGAAGGACAAGAAACTCGTCGTAGGCGCCGACTTTGCCGGTTATCCCCTCAAGGAAGCCATCTGTGCGCATCTGCGCAAGAAGGGCTGGGAAATCGAAGATCTGGGCGTAAAGAACGAGCAGGATAACGGCCCTGAGAACATGTTCCATCGCGTGGGTCTGCGCGTGGGCGCGAAGATTTCCGAGGGCGAATATGAGCGCGCGCTGATCTTCTGTGGTACCGGCATGGGCATCCACATTGCCGCCAGCAAGTGCCCGCACGTACATTCTGCCGTGGTCGAATCCGTTCCCGCCGGCCTGCGCTGCATCACCGGCAACAACTGCAACGTGCTGGCCATGGGTGGCTTCTATGTCGCGCCGCAGATGGGTATCGAAATCGCCGAGGCGTACCTGAACCACAACCTGGGCGACGGTTACGAGTGGTGGCCGAATTTCTACGAGTTCCATGAGCTGGCCGTGAAGGAACTAGAAGCCTTTGATTACGACAAGTTCAAGGCCAACGGCTTCAAGCTCGAGCACCTTTACGAGGTAGACCTGCCCGACATGATGAACGATCGTCCGGAATAAAGCGCCGCTACCGCTGCAGTAAGGCGCGCTTTGGATGTGCAAAGCTTGGGAGAGCGAAATCGACCGCCCTCTCAGGCTTTTTGCGCTTTATAGCGCTAAACGCTCTTGACAAAAGCTCAGAATCCTATATAATAAAAGTAGTTAAATTATAATGTTATAACATAATAAGAAAAGGAGTTGTCGATAATGCCTGAAAACAAGAATTTGCCCTTCACCCTGGATTTTGACCTTGTGAGCGGTCTGTGCAACAGCGGCCGCGCGCAGCTCACCCATCGCTTCGTATCGAACATGGTATCCCAATTCAACGATCGCGCGGCGGCGGAAGAAATCGTGTGCAATGGCGATAAGCCCATTTATGATTTCTACGAGCTTAATCAGATTCCTGAAACCCCCGGCGACCTGAAATTTGGCACCAGCATCGTCTACGCTGGCAAGGTGGGCGATGAATACTTCATGACGAAGGGCCATTTCCACACCATTTTGGATACCGGCGAGGTGTATTACTGCCTGTCCGGCCAGGGCGCCATGCTGATGGAAACGCCTGAGGGCGATGTACAGCTGGCGGAAATGAAGCCGGGCGAGGTTGTATACGTTCCCCCGCGCTGGGCACATCGTTCCATCAATACCGGCACAGAAACGCTGGTGACCTTCTTTGTGTTCCGTTCCGATGCAGGCCATGACTACGGCACCATCGAGCAGAAGGGCTACCGCAAGCTGGTGGTTGAACGCGACGGTAAGCCCACGATGATCGACAATCCTCGCTGGGCCGAATAAGTACTGTTTCATACCCAATCGGAAATACAAGCCATATGATGTCGCCGGCAAAGTCCGGCGACATTTCTTAAATGCAAAAATTGTCGGCGGCCCTTGCAAGAAACCGCCGACAATTTTTACATGCTCAGTCGCAAGGCCAACGCACGGTCGAAATTCCCGCAAAATTGGAAGCGCTCACTCTCAATAGAAGAACGCCATTGATGCGCAGGACAAGCCCACGCCCAATGGCGCCCTTCGTTGGCCCATAATTACTATGCCAGATCGCGCAGCAAATTTTCAGTGGCCATCCGGCCCATATTCTGCGTTGCGCCCGTCGTGGAGGCCGCGCAGTGCG
>CAKUDW010000108.1 GCA_934645275.1 uncultured Clostridia bacterium | reverse complement strand
CTGCGAGAGCGGTCGATTCGCCGTAGGCAGCAGCTTCAGGTCGCGACGAATGTAAAAGACTTTGCCGTTCTGGCGGAGAATATCGCGATTCTCGGGCCGCGTGACACAGCCGCCGCCGGTGGCGATGATCAGGCCCGAACGCGCGCAGATTTTCGAGAGAACGGCTGTTTCCACGCCACGGAATTCATCTTCAGAGTGCTCCGCAAAGTACTCCGGAATCGATGTGCCACATTCTCGAGCGATTAGCTCGTCGGCGTCTACGGCTTCGCGGCCGGTCAATCGTGCCAGTGCTGCGGCCAAAGTGCTCTTGCCGCAGCCGGGCATGCCGATCAGCACAATGTTTTGCGTATCGCGCAGCACGGCCGCATGCGCCTGCCGCGCCAGTTCTTCGGAAATGGAAGCGCCCAGAAAACGTTCTGCTGCGGCGCGCGCCTGCTCAACCAGCATGGTCAGCCCGCCGAGGCAGGGAATTCCCAGCGCTTCCGCATCCATCAACAGCCGCGTGCGCGCGGGATTGTAGATGATATCCAGCACGGCGGAAAGATTTGGCAGCGTTTTCAAATCCACGGGAGATATGCCGCAGTTTGGGAACATGCCCACCGGCGTGGCGTTTACCATGAGCTCTGCGTCCGCATGGCGGTCGAGATTTTGATAGTTGTTTTCACCCTTCCGGGAAACGACGATGACTTCACGCGCGCCGAGTGCAGATAGCACGTAGCGTACCGTCAGCGAAGCGCCGCCGCTGCCAAGAACCAACGCTTTTTTGCCCGCAGGGTCCATGTTCAGACGCCTGAGCATCGCGGTGAAGCCCGCTGCATCCGTATTGTCGCCCAGCAGCGTGCCGTCCGCACGGCGCACGAGGGTGTTTACGCTGCCGATTTTCCGCGCCGCGTCCGTCAGCTGCGCGCAGTAGGGCATCACGGCACGCTTGTAGGGAATGGTCACATTCAGCGCGTCGAAGTCGTCGCCACGCATGAAGCTGTCCAGCTTTTCCGGCGCGACCTCGAACAGATCATAGCTGTAATCGCCGAAGAAGGCGTGAATTTGCGGCGAATAGCTGTGACCGAGCCGTTCACCCAACAGACCCGCGCGCATGTTACACGACCTCCAGATAACTGCCCAGATAGCGGAACTGCTCGCTCAGATCGTTCAGATCGTCGATCAGCCGTGGGAAGGATTCGCTGTATACACTTAGATCCAAGTCGAAATAGAACATAAAGTCAAAATCGCGTTCCGGGATCGGGCGGCTCTCGAGCTTGCTGATATTTACGCCCAGTGCCTGAATGCGCATCAGCGCCTCACACAACGAACCCGGACGGTGCGGCAGCGTCATCATTACGCTGGTCCGGTTCGCGCCGGGATAGATTTCAGCGTTTTTGGAGATGCAGATGAAGCGCGTGTAGTTGTTGCCGCGATCCTGGATGTCGCCGTCCAGCACGTTCAATCCGTAGATTTCCGCGCAGGCACGTGAAGCGATGGCCGCAGCGTCACGTCTGCCGGACTGAGCCACGATCTGCGCGGCCATAGCGGTATTTTCGCAGCGCGTGACCTTCACGCCGTTCATCTTTTCGAGATAGCCGGCGCACTGCGCCAGCGCCTGCTCGTGGGTGAAAATTTCGTGAATGTCGCCGATGGCGCAGCCGGGCGCGGCCAACAGGTTGTGGTCGACCTTCAGGCGCAGACTGCGCACAATTTTGAAATTGTGGCGCTGCATCAGGTCGTAGATTTTATTCACGGAGCCTGCGCTGCTGTTTTCCAGCGGCAGCACGCCGTAGTTGCAAAGGCCGCTCTCTATGGCGGAAAATACGCTTTCAAAATTGCCGAAATACATGATGTGCGGACGTTTGAACAGCCTGCCGCACGCAATCTGCGAATACGCGCCCTCCACGCCCTGACAGGCGACGGCGGCGGATTCGGGGAAAAGCGCGGGCATATGTTCGATGGCGTGGGTGATTTCCCGGCGCAGAGCGCTTTCACCGCGATTCAGCGCGCGCTGGCGGCTGCGGCTCTGTTCAAATATCGTGGTATAGAGCGCGCGCACGGCGTCCGAATACTCGGGGCGCACTTCTTCTGCCACGTTGCTCAGCTTTTCACGCTCGCGCCCGGCGTCAAAAACGGGCAGAGAATGCGCGCGCTTGTAGGCGGCTACCTCTTCGCAGGCAGCCATGCGCGCCTCAAAAAGGCGCGTGATTTCATGATCGATGCCGTCAATTTCCCGGCGCAATTCCTGAAGTTCCATATTCATTTCACCTCGTTATCTTTTTCGAGCCACGCGTCCAAAAGCGCAATGGCCAGGGCCGCTTCCACGCAGGGAACGGCGCGGGGCGCAATGCAGGGATCGTGGCGACCTTTGATTTCGATTTCGGTTTCCTTCATTTCCTTTAAATCCACCGTGCGCTGCGACATGGCGATAGACGGCGTGGGTTTTACGGCCGTCCGAAACACTACGGGCATGCCCGTGGTGATGCCGCCGAGTATGCCGCCCGCGTGGTTGGACGATGTGACGACCTGCCCGCTTTGCAGGACGAAGGGATCGTTGTTTTCACTGCCGCGCATTTGAGCCACGCCAAAGCCGGCGCCAAATTCAATGCCCTTGACGGCGGGAATAGCGAAGGCGATGCGCGCGATGCGGTTTTCCATGCCGTCGAACATCGGGTCGCCCAGGCCTGCGGGCACGCCCGTAGCCACGCATTCGATTACGCCGCCCACGGAATCGCCCGCGGCTTTTGCTTCCATAATCGCTGTGCGCATTTTTTCACCCGCTGCTGGGTTTAATACGGGGAAACTGCTTTTTGCTGTATCGGCGAGCCGTGTCATGTCCGGTATGACAGGATCGAGCGCTTCGTCATGGACGTTCGCCACGCTTGCCAGATGCGCGCCGATGCGCACGCCGCGCCGTGCCAGAATTTGCAGCGCTACGCCGCCTGCGATGCACAACGGCGCGGTCAGCCTGCCAGAGAAGTGTCCGCCGCCGGATGGATCCTGAAAGCCGTGATATTTCACCTGCGCGGTGTAGTCCGCGTGCCCGGGCCGAGGACGGCTCATGAGCGCGGCATAATCGCCAGGACGGGTGTTTGTGTTTCGAATAATGGCGGTAAACGGGCTTGCACAGGTTACGCCGTCAGTAAGTCCGCACAGGATTTCGGGTGCATCGGCTTCGCGGCGCGCGGTGGCGGTGGGATCCTGCCCAGGCGCACGGCGGTTTAAAAAGCACTGGAGCGCGCCGAGATCAATGCTTTCTCCCGGCGGCAGCCCATCGATGACCACGCCGATGGCCGGGGCGTGCGATTGGCCGAAGATTGAAATCTTCAACCGGCTTAAATACATGCTGCTCATGGCTCGACCTCCATATCAAATAAGCTCAACCTGACCACCCAGTGCGGCGTAGTCCTGCCAGAAAGTGGGGTAAGACTTGACCACGGCTTCCGCCTCCACAATTTCAACGGGATTCTTGCACGCGATGGCGGCGACGGCGGCCATCATTGCAATGCGATGATCGCCCGCAGCGTCCACGCGCCCGCCGGAGAGCGGCACGCCGCCGGTCAGCGTCAGACCGTCGGGCAATTCGGCTGCGTTGCCGCCCAAGGCGTTGATCGCCGCGCACACGGTTTTGATTCGGTCGGATTCCTTCAAACGCAGGCGTGCGGCGTTTACCACGCGTAGCGGCCGCTCCAATGCGGCGTAAAGCGCGGCGACGGCAGGAATCAGATCGGGAATAGGGGAAGCGTCAACTTCGGACGGCAGCGCTTTCACGATATCCGCGATGCGGTGGTCGCCCTGCGCGCTCGCCGGGTTTAGGCCTGATACGTCGATTCTGCATTCCGGAAGCGCGTTTGCACAAAGCCAGAAAGCCGCGTTTGACCAGTCGCCGTCTACGGCGATGTCGCCGGGCGATGCATAGCGCTCTGTACCGGAGAATGAAAAACCGAATTCAGTCCTTTGGGGAACTGCGCCAAAGCGCCGCATGGCTTGCAGCGTCATTTCGATATAATCCGCAGATTCAATTGAACCGGAAATGCGCAGCACCGATTCACCTTTTACGAGGCACAGCGCCATCAGCATGCCGGAAATGTACTGCGAAGATACGTTGCCTGGCAGCGCATACGTACCCGGACGCAATCTTCCGCGAAGGTGAAGCACATTGTCTGTACTGCGGTCGATTTTGCAGTCTCCGGAAGCAAGCGCCGCTTCAAGCGCCGCCATCGGCCTGCCGGGCAGGCGGCCGTGCAGTATAAAGCGTGTGTCTACCCCCAGCGCCGCGGCGATGCAAAGCATGAAGCGCAGCGTGGTTCCACTTTCGCCCACGTCTATTTCGCAGGTGAGCGGCGCTTCGGCGATGGGCGAAACCAGCACGCGGTTGGCCTCGCTCCTGATATCTGCGCCCAACGCGCGCAGGCAGCGGATGGTGGCCTTAATATCTTCCGACGAACCGCGCATGCGCAGCTGCGTGGGCGCATCTGAAAGTGCCGAGCAGATCAGCAGCCGGTGCGCTTCAGATTTGGATGGGATGGCTGTAATTTCACCTCTCAGCGGTGTGGGCTGTATGCGCGCAATCATGCTTCGAGCCCCGCTTTCGCCCAGCTTTCCAGCGCGCCAGTGTCAATTTCGTGCAGCGTGGATGTGCCGACTCCGGTCGGTATGGCAAGCGTGATTCTGTTTCCGGCGCGCTTCTTGTCGCGCATTGCACCCTCGGCCAGCTGCGCGGCGCTGTACGCGCAGCGCTTTTCAAGGTTGTATTTTTCAAGCAGTGCATCCAGAATGTCCAGGCATTCGGCCGGGCAGAAACCCAGTTTGACGGAGGCAGCAGTGATGATGCGCATGCCCATGCCTACGGCATGGCCGTGGCCAACGCTGAAATTACTGAGCGCTTCAATGGCGTGCGCGAAAGTGTGGCCGAAGTTCAGTATCTGCCGCGCGCCGGTGTCGAATTCGTCGCGCTCTACGATATCGCGCTTCATGTCCACACAAATCGAAATAATTTCCTCAGCGTGAGCGGCGAAGCTGCCGCGGCCAAGAAGCTCGAGTAAGTGAGCGTTGCCGTACATGCCGTATTTGATGACTTCGCCGCAGCCGTCAGAAAACGTGGCCGCCGGAAGCGTATCGAGCGTATCCGGGTCGCAGAGCACGGCGCAAGGCTGATGGAACGCGCCCAACAGGTTCTTGCCTACGGATAGATCCACGGCGGTTTTGCCGCCGACGGATGAATCTACCGCGGCCAGCAGCGTGGTGGGCAGCTGTACATAGCGCACGCCGCGCAGGTAGCACGCTGCGGCGAAACCCGCAAGGTCACCCGTCACGCCGCCGCCGAGCGCTGCCACCGCGTCAGAACGGGTCAGTTCGCATGCGGCCAACCGGTCGATCAGCTGAAGCCATACAGCGGCATTCTTGCTGGCTTCGCCTGCGGGGAAAATGAATGAATCGGCTTCGAAACCCGCTTCGCGCAGCGATCTGAGTACGCGATCCAGATACAGCGGCGCGACGCGATTTTCCGTGGCTACCAGAATTTTCCTTCCGGGAAGCAGCGGACGCAGATATTTGCCGCAATCATGCAGTATGCCGCGGGCGATGACTACGTCGTATGCCTGCGAAGCATTGATGTGGATGGTGTTCACGCGATGGTCGCCTCCCGTGCAATCAGATAATGGCTTCTCGAATTTTGAAGATGCGCCGCGCAAGATCGTCGAATTCATCCGGCGTGAGCGACTGCGCACCGTCGCTGAGCGCGTGCAGTGGATCGTTGTGTACTTCGATCATCAGTCCGTCCGCACCGGAAGCGGCGGCGGCCAGCGCCATGGGGCCGACCAGCGTGTTGCGCCCAGTGGCGTGGCTGGGATCAACGATGACCGGAAGGTGCGTCAGTTCTCGCAGTACCGGCACGGCCGAGAGGTCGAGCGTATTGCGCGTGTAGGTGTTTTCATAGGTGCGGATGCCGCGCTCGCATAAAATCACATTTTCATTGCCGCTGGCGGCAATGTATTCGGCGCTCATCAGCAGTTCGCGGATGGTGCCCGCCAGACCGCGCTTGAGCAGGATCGGTTTGCGCGTCTTGCCGAGCTCCTTGAGCAGATCGAAATTCTGCGTATTGCGCGCGCCCACCTGAATTACATCTACATCTTCAAACAGATCCAGCGTGCGGATATCCATAATCTCGGTCACGATGGGCAGACCCGTGGCACGCTTGGCTTCCAGCAGCAGCCGGATGCCTTCCGCGCCGAGCCCCTGGAAATCGTAGGGGGATGTGCGCGGCTTGAAGGAGCCGCCGCGCAGCATGTTTGCGCCCGCCGCCTTCACGCGCTCAGCCACATAGCAGATCTGATATACGCTTTCCACGGAGCAGGGCCCGGCGATCAGCGCAAAGCCGACGCCGCCCACCTTTACGCCGGACGCATCTACAACGCTGTCGTCTGGATGAAATTTCCGGCTGACGGCCTTGAATGGTTCGGATACGCGTGTTACGCTATCTACGATGTCCAAGCTTTGCAGCATGTTCATGTCCAGCCGGTTCGTATCGCCGATCAACCCGAGCACCGTTTTGCATTCGCCGCGGGAGATATGAACCTCAATTCCCTGTCGGTTCAGCCAGGAAATCAGCATTTCCGTGCGCTCCTGTGAAGCGCCTTGCTTTAATACAGCAATCATTTCTCTGTTGCCCCCTGGATTTATGATTTTAAAAATAAACGCCACATCAGCCGGATGGCCGTGTGGCGGGAAACGCGGAAGTTTTTATTCGACCTTAATATCGCTTAAAACTGTGCAGCGCAATTACCGCTAGAGCCATCCATGTGC
>CAKUDW010000107.1 GCA_934645275.1 uncultured Clostridia bacterium | reverse complement strand
CCCTTCAGGAGGAATAAGAAATGAAGATTGCAGTTGTTTGCGCTAATGGCAAAGCCGGCAAGTTGATCGCAGAGGAGGCCGTCGCGCGCGGCATGGATGTAACCGCCGTGGTGCGCGGCGAAAACCGCAGCAATGCGAAGAAAGCGCTGATTAAGGATGTGTTCGAACTCACGCGAGAAGACTTGACGGGCTTCGATGTGGTGGTGGATGCATTTGGCGCATGGACGCCGGAAACCATCGGCGGCATTCCTGCGGCGGTGGAACGCCTCTGCAATCTGCTCTCCGGCACGGAGACTCGGCTGCTGGTGGTCGGCGGCGCTGGCAGTCTGTATGTGAACCCGGAGCATAGCGCCTGCGTGGCTGACGGCCCGGATTTCCCGGAGGCGTTTAAGCCGCTGGCCGCTGCGCACGATGCAGCGCTGAAGCTGCTGCGCACGCGCGGCGACGTGAACTGGACCTACATCAGCCCTGCGGCCGATTTTCAGGCGGACGGCGCGCGTACCGGCGAATACATTCTCGGCGGCGAGGAGCTGACGCTGAATGCCCGCGGAGAGAGTGCGATCAGTTATGCCGACTATGCTATCGCCCTGGTGGATGAAATTGCAAACGGCGGCCATGCACGCGCACGCATCAGCGTGGTTGGAAAGTAGATTTACACAGGAATGCCCGCAGCCCCTGTCAGGCTGCGGGCAGATCGCTTAGGAGAGGGGGAAGCTGGCGGTGAACCAGAATGAACGCAGGCGCTATCTCATCCAGGCGTTGCTGAATGAAAGACCGGATTATCGGGCGCTGAACATTCCGGACGACGCCACGACGCAGAAAAGGCTGCTGCGCGCACTGTTGAACCTGCGCCCGCCCATGCCTGCGACAAGGGAATTTCTGAGCGTGCAGGATGCGTATTTGCGCGCAGTCATCGCAGAAAAGGGTGTGACTGACGGCGATGCGTTGCCCTTTACGCCCGATGGACTCGCGCTGTGGCGCGGCGACATCACTACGCTCGCGTGCGATGCCATTGTGAACGCTGCAAACAGTGCGCTGCTGGGCTGTTTCTGCCCGAATCACGGCTGCATCGATAACGCTATTCATACCTTCGCAGGCGTGCAGCTGCGGCTCGCCTGCGCTGAACTCATGCACAGGCAGAGCGGCCAGGAGCTCGTGGGACGCGCGAAACTTACCTCGGCGTTCAATTTACCGTGCAAGTACGTGCTTCACACCGTCGGTCCAATCATTGACGGACGCGTGACCAAACGTGATGGAGAACTATTGGCTTCCTGCTATCTGTCCTGCCTGAGCCTTGCGGCGCAGCACCAGTTGGAGAGCGTGGCGTTTTGCTGCATCTCGACCGGCGAATTTCACTTTCCGCGAGAATGCGCGGCCGGGATCGCCGCGGCAACCGTCAGAGAGTTCATGCAGCGGCAAACCAGCGTAAAGAGGGTGATATTCAATGTTTTCAAAGCTGAAGATGAAAAAATCTATCGGCGGTTGCTCGGCAGAGATTGAACGGCTGCGCGCAGCGCTTGAACGGGCCGACGCGGTGGTGATCGGCGCGGGTTCCGGCTTGTCCGCTTCGGCCGGATTTATCTATTCCGGCGAACGCTTCGAACGGTATTTTTCAGATTTTGCCGCGAAATACGGCTTTCGGGATATGTATGCCGGCGGTTTTTATCCCTTCGAAACGCCGGAAGAATACTGGGCTTACTGGAGCCGCTATATCCTCATAAACCGCTATCAGGATGCGCCGAAGCCGGTGTATGAGAATCTTTTGGCACTGGTAAGAGGGAAGGATTATTTCGTGATCACCACAAATGTTGATCATTGTTTCCAGAAGGCGGGCTTTGACAAAAAGCGCCTGTTCTACACGCAGGGGGACTACGGCCTGTTCCAGTGCAGTGAGCCGTGCTGCATGGAAACGTGGGACAATGAAGCGGTCGTTCGCGAAATGGTAAGCCGGCAGGTAAAAATGCGCGTCCCGCCCGAGCTGTTACCCGTATGCCCGCGCTGTGGCAGGCCCATGACCATGAACCTGCGCTGCGACGACAGATTTGTGCAGGACACGGGTTGGCAAACCGCAGCACAGCGATACGCGGATTTCCTGCGCGTTCGCGATGGGCAGAACATCCTTTTTCTGGAGTTGGGCGTGGGCTATAATACCCCAGGAATCATCAAATATCCATTTTGGCGGATGACGGCCAATAATTTGAACGCCGCGTATGCCTGCGTCAATCGTGACCAGCCGCAGTGCCCGGCCGCACTTGCAAAGCAGGCGATTTGTATAGGCGGCGACATAGGGGAGACGCTCAAGCGACTGGCTGATTAGCACAGCTTCTTATAGCCGCAATCGCAGTATGGCCCGCCGGAAGCCAGCGTGTATTGGCGCACAAAGTGCGTCGCGCCGCCTGCCTCGCTCATGGCGTAGTCCAGCGCGCACATGGCCGGAACCAGATCGTATAGGCCCAGTGATCTCATCAACGTGCAGATGCCGCAGCTTGAAAAGCGCGCCTCGTAACCGCTGCCGTCCGGATAGGGATAGAAATCCATGTTCCAGGAATACGGGTTCCGGTCGGCGGCCCGCAACCGCGCCGTGGCCTGCATTGCAGCGATGTCCTTTGAAGTAAATTTGCTTCTGCCGCTCATTCGGCAAAAGCGGCGCATGAGCGGCGTCATCATCGCTCGGTCGTAAAAAGTTGTGAGCCGCTTAACGTCTGGCCGTTGGGGCATGCAAAGCACGAAGGCCGCCAGCATGGCGCAGTTGACGATGTTCATCTTGAATCGATCTGCCCGTTCAAACTCGGGCAGACCGGTAATGATTTCTTTATACCGGGGCTTTGCAGCGGCCGCGATGCGGCCTGCCTCAGCCGTGCTCATATCGAATACCGCCGTCAACTGTTTCTGAAAAGATTTGCCAAATATCAGCCACATGCCCGCAGGCATACCTGCATATTTCATTTCTGCATACACCTCTTATATAGCTTCAGTCTGTATTTAGCGGTTACGCCGATATCCCTGCGCGTCCACATATTCCGGGTGCGCCTTCAGATATGGATCGCGATCGCCGCAAATGGCGTAATCGCAGCGGTCGCCGTTGGCACAGGTGGTGGTGCGCACGAGCCGCGCATGCAGCAATTCCATGCCAGTGAAGTCCGGATTGCACAGCGCGGGCATGACCTCTGTCAGACCATACTGCTTCGCAAACTCCGCCGTTGGGCAATGGGTAAATTCATAACAGATGGGCCCGGCCGCATCGTAGGGCTGAAGCGTCATTTCGTAATCGTGCCATTGGTCGCATTTGCACTTGGCGGAACGGAAGGCACGGTACAATAACCTGCGCCAGAACGGCCGGTTTGCGTCCACAAAGCGCAGTTTCCGAAATGCGCGCAGAAACAACGCCCCCTCCATTTCCTCAATTTCCGCCAGCGAGGTGACGTCCCGGCAGACGGTATAGTAACTCATCAGTGCGATACAGTCGTAGGTACCGCCTGCGCCGTTGTGGAAGTTCTTCTTTCCACCCAGATCAGTGCGCCAGCCCTTCAGAAAGTCCACGTATTGCTGCTGCACGCGCGTCCACACGCTTTCGCGCTGCATGGGTGGATAGTGAAGCGCGATATGTGCGCGGATTTCGCGCTTGCACCCCTTGGAATACAGCACGTGGCAGCTGCGATCGAATTGCAGTGCACTGTCTTTCATGTCGGTTTCCTCCCTGAATTTGTAAAGATTGCTACTTATTTCATGCCGACGCCGGGCAGCATGCCGCCGCGCGCGCCTTCTGGCGTGTCGTCCGATTCATCGTAAGCGTCGTAGGGTGCAGAAGGATCGGGCACGCGCTTTTTGAATGGAGAACAGAGCTGTTCCTTGTGCGCAAAGGCGAAATCCATGTTATTTGTCCAGCCTGTGTGACCAGTAATGAACAGCGGACGCAGTTTACGCGCACGCAGCTTCGCCTCCAGCGCTGCCAACGATTTTACTGCCAGACGGTTATCTTCTGCCAGCGCGCTGATGAAGCTGTAGCCGCCGTCCGCGCCAAACCAGAGCGTATCGCCAGTGAAGAGATATTTATCGTCGATCAGGTATACCATGTGTCCCCAGGTGTGCCCCGGCACGAGAAAACACTCGATCTTGATGCCGTCAATTTCAAATACCTGTCCGTCCTTGAGCAGCACCTTTTCATTGTTGATCGTTACCTGCGGCAGCTTATACATGTGGTAGATAACTTTACGCCGCACTTCACCTGTCAGGTAGCGGTTTTCAGTTTCGCCGACGTACAGCGTCGCCTGTTTGAACAGGCCGGGACTGTCGGCCTCGACTGCGCCCACGTGGTCAGTGTCCTGATGGGTAATCAGTATATGCCTCACGTTCGTCGGCGCGATGCCCAGCCAGCTCATCTTTTCGGCCAATCGGTCGTAGTTGTAGCCCGCGTCGATCATGATCGTCGCGCCGTTTTTGCAGTAGAAGAAGATATTTGCTACCCACTCCCGCACACAGGCGACGTGGTCGTCGATCCAGCCGGTATTCAGCGGCTTGAATATTTGCTTGCCGCGATACATTCGACTCATTTCTCGTTTTTGAAATTCCGTGGCCTTCTTGGACATTCCGGATGCACTTCCTCTCATATGACTTAGTTAGTTATATCTAACTAGGCGCGCTTTAAAAACCGCGCAATCGCGGCAAACTATCTGTAATGATTATATCATGCGTGTCGTGCGGATTCAACGGGTTTTAATGGATTTTCTGCAAGGGGACCTTTGAAAAGCGTTCGCAGCTTTGCAGAATCCATGTCCTAAAAGCCGCGCCGCTTCGCGTAATCGGAAGCGGCGCGGCAAAAGTGGTCAATCGTTTTCAAAGCCGCTGATGGAATCAGAAATGCTGCGGCCTGCACCCTGCTTTTTGTATTTATCAAACTGCACGCGGTTGCGCGCACCATGACTCAAGCAGGCCGGGCCGCCGATGCAGCCGCTTTCGCAGGCCATGCCCTCAATGAAGTTCTCGGGCAGCTTGCCGTTTTCCGCGCGGGTCAGCGCAATGTTGCATTCGGAAAGGCCGCTGCACTGAATGGCGTTCAGCTTGAATTCGGTTTCCGGAATGCCCAGCTCGCTCAGCGCCTGGCTCACCGCGCCGGAAAGTCCGCCGCAGCTGGCAAAACCGCGCCCGTAATAGCTGGAGCGATCCAAAACCACCGGCTCCACTTGGGCCAGGTCAATGCCGCGTGCAGTGAAAAGCGCTTGCATTTCTTCGAAGGTGATTGCGCAGTCCACATATTTCGCCGCTTCGGTCGATTGCACCTCACCTTTCTTGGCAATGCAGGGGCCGATGAAGATGATCTTGCCATTTGGGTCGCGCTTTTTCAGCAGCATGGCCATGTGCGCCATGGGGGACAGGTTGTGCGAAATATTTCCGACGAGCTTTGGATGCTTCTTCTTGATCAGCGATACGAACGCGGGGCAGCACGATGAGGTCAGGAATTTCTTTTCCGCCAGTTCGCGTGCCTCGGCTTCGGCCACAAAGTCAGCGCCCCAGGCGGCCTCCACCAGGTAATGGAAGCCCAACGCGCGTATGCCGCCCATCACCTGATGCACGTCGTATTCCGCATACTGTCCAGCCACGGAGGGCGCGATGACTGCATAGGTGCGGTATTTCTTGTTGCCTTCGGAGTTTTTGAGAATTTGCACGGCCTTCACAATTTCAGATTTATCTGAAATTGCGCCGAACGGGCACTGATACACGCACGCGCCGCAGGATACGCATTTCTCCTCGTCGATGCGTGCCTTGCGCGTCTCGCTGTCGATGGAAATGGATTTCAGCTTGCACGCGCTGATGCAGGGACGCACCTGGCGAATGATGGCCGAATAGGAGCAGGCCTGCGCACACTTGCCGCATTCTACGCATTTATTCTTGTCGATATGTGCATGGCGGTTAACGATGGAGATTGCGCCGCGCGGACAGGCGTTCTGGCAGCGGTGAGCGATACAGCCGCGGCAGGCCTGTGTTACCAAAATGCCCTCCACGGGGCATTCATCGCACGCGATGGGCAAAACTTCCACAATATTTTTGTCGTTCGGATTTCCACCCAGCGCCAGCTTTACGCGATCTTGCAAAATAGCGCGCTCCTTGTAGATGCAGCAGCGCATCGTGGGCTCGCTGCCGTCGGGAATCAGCTTGGATGGAATATCCATGATATTCTGGGGCGTTAGCGCGTCCTCGTAAGCCAGGCGTGCCACCTCGGTCAGCACGCGATTCTTCAGTAGCTGAACGTCGGTATCAAAAAACTGCATTTTCGATCCTCCAGATTGAATTTAAGCGCCGGTATTCATGCTTGGAAGGGCGTACCGCGGCGACCGAGGGAGTCGTCTGCGCTCTGAAAAGCTGAACCTTCACTGGAGCACCATTATAGCACATCCATTTTCAGAAAAAAAGGGGTTGACAAATGCCGGTGGTTGATATATAATAATCAAGTCAGCAGGGAGTGCTGAAATTGAATATGGTCGCATGGCTCAGTTGGTAGTCCATTCTGTACGGATTACATAAACTCCACGCCTCCATTTCCCCGCAAAACTCCCCTTACTGATGGGATGTGCAGATTGCACAAAATCAGCAGCAAAATTTGGTCGCATGGCTCAGTTGGTAGAGCACATCGTTCACATCGATGGGGTCACAGGTTCGAGTCCTGTTGCGACCACCACACGCCTGGCAAGCTTGCTTGCCAGGTTTTTTCTTACCTACCTTACCGCCATACTTGAAAGGATGTGAACCTCATGGCGAAATTTGTCTCTCGTGAAAAGCTCAGCAAGAAGGCG
>CAKUDW010000106.1 GCA_934645275.1 uncultured Clostridia bacterium | reverse complement strand
GGACGTCGTGCGCCGCCGCATTCGCGAGCTGGCCTATCTGAATAAGGGCGTGCGCTTCGTGTTTACAGACGAACGGGTGAAGGATCCGGCCGCACGCACGAAAGAATACTGCTACGAGGGCGGTCTGGCCGATTTCCTGGCCTATCTGAATGCGGATAAGACCGTGATTACCGATCCCATTGTGTTCGAAAAGGTGCAGGATTCTACGCTGGTGCGCGTAGCTATACAGTATACCGATTCCTACAGCGAGAACATCTGTTCCTATGTGAACAACGTGCCCACTGCCGAAGGCGGCACGCACGAAACGGGTTTCAAGACCGCCGTGACGCGTGCGTTTAATGATTATGCGCGCCGCGTGGGCATTCTGAAGGAAAAGGACAGCAATTTGGCCGGCGATGATTTTCGAGAGGGCATCACCGCCGTTGTCTATGCGGGCGTGAAGAACCCGCAGTTTGAGGGGCAGACCAAGGGCCGCCTGGGCAATACTGAGGTTCGGCCAGTGTTCGAAAACGTATGCTACGAGCAGCTTTCGATTTATCTGGATGACCTGAAGAACCAGGAGTTTGCACAGCGCATTGTGGAAAAGGCGGTGAAGGCCGCTAAGGTGCGCGAAGCGATGCGCAAGGCCAAGGAAATGGCGCGCGCGAAGAACCAGCTGGATGCCGCGCCGCTGGTAGGCAAGCTTTCCAGCTGCACCGGACGCAACGCCGCGCTGAACGAGCTGTTCATCGTGGAGGGAGACTCCGCAGGCGGCAGTGCCAAACAGGGGCGCGACCGCCGCTTTCAGGCGATATTGCCGTTGCGGGGCAAGCCGTTGAACGTGGAGAAGAAGCGGCTGGATCAGGTATTGCAGAACGAGGAATTCAGGTCGGTCATTACGGCGCTGGGTACCGGCATTGGCGAGGACTTTGATCTGAGTCACCTGAAATACAACAAGGTCATTATCCTGTCGGATGCCGACCAGGACGGCGCGCATATCCGCGCGATTCTGCTGACCTTCTTCTTCAGATATATGAAGGAACTGATTACCGACGGTCACGTCTACATTGGCATGCCGCCGCTTTACCGCGTGGCCAAGGGCGGAGATGTGACCTATTGCTACGACGACAGGGCGCTTGAGCAGACGCTTAAAAAGGTCGGCAGAAATTACACGTTGCAGCGCTATAAGGGCCTAGGTGAAATGAACCCTGAGCAGCTGTGGGAGACCACGATGAATCCGGACGGACGCAAGCTGGTGCAGGTCACGATCGAGGACTTCGCGGAGGTAGATCGCCGCGTGACCATATTGATGGGCGACAAGGTGGAGCCGCGGCGCAACTATATCAGTGAATTCGCTGATTTCAATAAGGTAGATAATTTCAAGCCCGTCAATGGCGACGAAGCGTAAAGGAGAGGGCTCATGGCGAGCAGAAAAAAGGATCAGGATAAGAAGATAAGGGAAACGCGGCCGGAGGAGATCATCCAGAAGACCATGGAAGATGTGATGCACGATTCCATGATTCCGTATTCCGAGCACGTTATCCTTGAACGCGCGCTGCCGCGGGTGGAGGATGGCCTCAAACCCGTCCAGCGTCGCATACTCTACACCATGCAGGAACTGGGCAACACGCCCGACAAGCCGCACAGAAAGTGCGCGCGTATCGTGGGCGACTGCCTGGGTAAGTATCACCCGCACGGTGATTCTTCTGTATACGACGCGCTGACGCGTATGGCACAGCCATTCGTGATGCGCGGTATGCTGGTGGATGGACACGGCAACTTTGGTTCCATTGACGGCGACAGTCCCGCTGCCATGCGCTATACTGAGGCGCGAATGACGGAACTGGCTATGGTAATGCTCAGAGATATCGATAAGGACACCGTGGATTTCCACCTGAACTTTGACGATACTCAGCGCGAACCGGATTTACTGCCCGGGCGTTTTCCCAATTTGCTGGTGAACGGCGCGAGCGGCATTGCCGTGGGTCTGGCCACGAATATACCGCCGCACAATCTGAGCGAGGTGATCGACGGCACGATTGCGTTGATCGATAAACCGGGCATGACCACGTCCGAACTGATGGCGTATATACCTGCGCCGGATTTTCCAACCGGCGGCATCCTGGCGGGCGACGGCGAGCTGCTTCAGGCCTATGAAACCGGTCGCGGCAAGCTGCAGGTGCGCGCGCGGGTACACATTGAGGATGGCAGCGCGGGCCGCAAGCTGATCGTGATGGACGAGATGCCATATCAGGTGAACAAGGCGGCGCTGTTGGAAAAGATACTGCGGCTCAGCGAGGAAAAGAAAAGCCTGCTCTCCGGGATATACGATATCCGCGATGAATCCGACCGCATGGGCATGCGCGCCGTGGTGGAGGTCAAACGCGATGTAGACGTCGAGAAGCTGCTGAACGTATTATATAAGTATTCGGACATGCAGTGTACCTTCGGCGTGAACATGGTGGCTATTGCGGGTGGTAAGCCGGTACAAATGGGCTTGAAGCGCATTCTGGAGTACTATATCGAGCACCAGAAGAACGTCGTGACCCGGCGCACGAAGTACGATCTGGCGCAGGCCGAGGCTCGAGCCCACATCCTGGAAGGCCTGATTATCGCCGTGGACAATCTGGACGAAGTGATTCGCCTGATTCGCATCAGCAAGACGCCCAAGGAAGCCAAGGCCAGGCTGGTGGAGCGCTTTGTGCTGACGGAAATTCAGGCGCAGGCAATATTGGACATGCGCCTTCAGCGTTTGACCAATCTGGAGGTACTGTCGCTCAAGCAGGAATATGCCGAGCTGGAGAAGAAGATCGCGCAGTATAAGGCGATACTTAGCAGCGAAAAGAAGCTGATGGCCGTGATCAAGAAGGAACTTACGGAGGTGCGCGAAAAATTTGCGGACGCGCGGCGCACAGAGATTGTGCCCAGCTTTGAGCAGATTCAGATTGAAGCCGAGGAAGCTGTGCCGGACGAGGCGCGCGTCTTGCTCACGCGCGGAGGCTTCATTAAGCGCATGTCGCCCAAGGCATTTGACAAGGCCATGACCGGTGGTGAATTCGCGGATCCGCCGGTCGAAACCATTGCCTGTATGACCAATCAGAAGATATTGTTCTTCACCGATTGCGGAAATTGCTATCCCATTTCCGTGGAGCAGATTCCGGAGGCGCGCGCGAAGGATCGCGGTCTGGCAAGCGGCGGCCTGTTGGCAGGCCTTGAAAAGGACGAAAAGCTGGTGGGTATGCGCTGTGCGGGCAACTGGAGCGGGCAGGTACTCTTCGCCACGGCGGGCGGGCTCATCAAGCGCTGCGAAATGGCAGATCTGAACGTGCGCAAGGGCCGTTACGCGTGCATTACGCTCAAGGGCGACGATCGCATGATCTGCGCGCTGGATCCGTCGGCGGGCAGCGGCGTACTGTTGGTGACGCAGGAGGGCATGGCCATTCATTTCAGCGTGGACGACGTTTCACTCATCGGCCGTACGGCGGCGGGTGTGAAGTCCATGGCGCTTGCGCCGGGCGACCGCGTAAAGTTTACGTTTGTACACAATGCCGAGGGCGAAGTTGTGCTCGCTACGGACATGGGTTATTTGAAGCGTTGCCTATTGATTGATTTTGAGCGGCAGGCGCGCGGCGGTAAGGGCGTAAAATGCTTCACGATGCCCAAAAGCGGCGCAAACGGCAGTTGCATTGCGGGTGCGCTGCTGGTGACCGATCCCTATAACTTCCGCATTGTGCAGAAGAGCGGCGCGGCCACTGAATTCAATACCGAGGATGTGGGTATCGAAACTCGCAGCGGCAAGGGCCAGCCCTATGTGGTGGTGGTCATGGGGGATTCCGTGGTCGGTCTCAGCCGGTAATGTTTTCATATGAATGCCGGACGCGCAGTTCGCGCGTCCGGCGTTTTGCGGAAAAGAGAGATTTTCAGCTCACGCAGGCAACTGTGTGGGCCGGCGTTTCTGAAGATAAAAGCTGACAATTCCTGCCGGCGCGCCGCATTTCAGTCAATACACACGCGCTTTTAATTTGGCAAATTTTTCCAAAATGCCGCATTTCTTCGATGGAAAGTCAAGCTTGGCGATTGATTTGCCCAGGTAAAAATGATACACTATATGAACCACAAATGATACTGTGCTGGTTGCCGCGCGGCGACCGGCTTGATACGGCGGCTCACATTCCTGACCGACGAGCATATAAGCGAGGTTTTTGAACATGGCTGAATACAATTATCGCAGAGTTACCCCGCCGCGGCGCAAGCTTTCGCCCGAACAACGGCGGCGGATGCTGAAGAAGCGTAAAATGCAGCAGTTGAAGCGGCGGTTGAAGTGGATGATCCCCATCGCTGTGCTGATTGTGCTGGCCGTGGTGCTGATCGTTGCGCTGGGCGGCGGTTCGCCGGATGCACAGCGCGATAACACGCCTGCGTTGTCACTGATCGATCAGGCGGAGGTTGGCCAGACGGACGATACGGCTGCTCCGCCGGTTGACCCGACGCAGCAGCCTGCGGCAGAAGTTACAGCCGAAGTAGTCGAAACGCAGGCGCCGGTTGCCGGTGCGGATTTCAACTACGACGAGGCCTATGTTCAGGCGGTGCGGGGCAACGCCTCCGGCTCGTTGATTACGCCGGACTATTCCAAGGTTGATCCGAACAAGCTTAGTCGTTGGCCGCAGACCGCAGAGAATACCATGCCCGTGATTTACAAGGCGAATACGGATGAAAACATCATCGCCATCACTGTGGACGACTGCTATCAGGCGAAGAATTTGCAGCGCATCGTGCAGTGCGCGTTGGATAATTCCGCAAAGCTGACCATCTTCCCGATTGGCGATAATATCGCGCGGGCGGAGACGGCGAACGTGGTCAAATGGGCGTGGCAGAACGGCATGGAAATTGAAAACCATACCTACAATCATGTCGGGCTCTACCATTACGACGACGATCGGATGACAGAGGAAATCTGGCAGCAATCTCAGCTGCTCAATCAGGTTCTGGGTGTGAATTATCAGGAGCATTTCTTCCGCCCACATGGCGGCGACGAGCGCGACGACCAGCGAGACCACGCCTATATCAATCAGCTTGGCTTCAATGGCGTCGCTATCTGGAGCCAGGACGGTTCCAAGAGCTCGCTCGATAAGCTGTATTCCAGTCTGGGCCCGGGTGAAATCTACCTGTTTCATACCACGGACAATGACCTTTCACTGCTGCTGCAGTTCATCCCCGCCGCAGTGCAGCGCGGCTATCGGTTGGTGACGATGAACGAGATGTTTGGCCTGCCGGAAAACGAAACGGGCGAGTTGCAGAGTCAGACCAAGCCCGCGCTTGAAGCTTTCCGGGCGGACGTGCGTTCCTTTAAAAAGACCAGCTACGCGCGCGCAATTGCACCTATTCAGGCGCGCCTGATTGAACTGGGCTGGATGGAAGGCGAGCCGACGGGCGTCTATGGCGAAACCACCTACACTGCCGTTGGTTTCTTCCAGCGGTCCGCTGGGCTGAATACGGATGGCATTGCCGGCGCGGAAACGCAGCAAAAGCTATTTTCAGATTCCGCACCCGCAGCCACAGCAGATGAGCAGGCGGCAATACGCGAACGACTTGAAAAGCTTGCGTCAGAAAAGAAGAAGTGAATGGATTTGGATGATTATGGATGGCAATTAGTTCCAATTAAATTCGGAAATTCAGGCTAAAAGGTCGCGAGAAGCGGCCTTTTTTAAAGCGCAAGAATTGTCGGCAGCTCGGACGAAGAGGCGCCGATAATTCTTGTATAAGGCAGTGGGAAGCGGATAAGCTCTTATGGTGATGAGTCAATCCGTTATCCTTGTTCTAATAAAGGAATAGTGTTTTTTACACAGCAACGCGGATGAAAGTACTTGGCTGCTATAAGCAGCGATAGAGTAAACGATACAGAAAGTAGAAATTCAGAGCGCGTGAGCGCTTTCCAAGCTATAATGTAAGGGCTATTGAAACGGGTAGGAAAGCCTGTTTTTAGCGCCACACTTTTCCTTGCAGAGCGGAGAATTCGATATTGACAAATCCACCGTTTCAAAGTATAATAGACAATATGCATCATACGATGCGTATTAATGATGCGGATACATGCGCATAGCGCTGCCAAACTGATTATAAAGAAATGGGATTTGTGATGCACCCAAATGAGATGTGACGCAGAAATGTAAATGTAGTATTTTTCAACCTTTGGAGGGTATGGGAAATGACAGAACGAATCGTTGATACTGAAATCAGATTGATTCTGTATTATAGGAACGATGCCGCATCGCTTCCGTGGTATCAGGATTTGAATGTCTGCAAACAGGTGGATAATCGGGATACGCCATATGATCTGGAGCTTCTGCACCGCATGTATGATTACCTGAGTATCCACGGTAACTGTTACTATATAGAATACAGGGGTGCGTTGGTTGGAGACGTTACCCTGTGCGATAATGCAGAGATTGCGATCGTAGTTTGCAGAGAATTCCAGAATCAACATATCGGACGGCGCTGCGTTTTAGATATGCTGAAGCTCGCAAGGGAAAAAGGGATGGCGCAGGTAAAAGCGAATATTTATGCTTTTAACGAGCAGAGCCGGCGCATGTTTCAGGCCGCTGGCTTTGAAAAAACGGATGAGGAATGGTATGTGTGCACGCTCTGAAAACGACAGGCATGTGAAAGCGGTAAGTTGCTTAATCCGGCGTCCATGCTCGTTGCGTTCTTGCCCTCCATTTGCAGCCATCTTCCAAAGCCGGCTCTTCAATGCCAAGTCAGCGAAACTGATTGAGGTATTTGTCCGTAAATTTGCTCCAGACGGATTGACAATCTCT
>CAKUDW010000105.1 GCA_934645275.1 uncultured Clostridia bacterium | reverse complement strand
GTAGCGTTCGTAAACTCCATCCCCACCTGCATCGTGGGCGGCGTCTGCATCGCGCTCTACGGCTTCATCGCCGTCAGTGGTCTGAAGATGGTACAGCATGTCGACCTGGGCGATAACCGCAACCTGTTCGTCGTCGCGGCCATCCTGGTGTGCGGCATCGGCGGCCTGGAACTGCGCTTCGGCCCGATCACCATCAGCGCCATCGCTACCGCGCTGATCGTCGGCATCATCGTGAACGTGCTGTTCAACAAGCGCAGCGCAGACGAAAAGGCTGAATAAGTCATTCCAGATTCAGAGCTTCATATATAAGATTAAGCCCCCAGATCTTCCAAAGGATCCGGGGGTTATCTCTATTCGTTTCATCAGTACACAGCCTTCAGCGTATACGGCCCTTTGCCGCCCTGGACAGATATATGACAGGTACCGGCAGGAAGCAGCAGTTCCTCAGCGTAACCGTGCAGATCATACACTGTTTTAATCTCCACCATATCGGCGTCGTATATCGTGATGAATTGCTGCTCGGCGCTCTCGGAATTGACCGTGAGGTACAGCTGCGTTTCCGCAGGCAGTGTAACGGAATAATAATCGTACTCGTCCCACTGCGTGAGCACGCCGCTGAGCGTTTCGCCAGAGGGCAGCTCCTGCGCGCCGTGGTAATCGTCATTTTCACCGGTTTCATCGCAGGCGCAAGGTTCGAAGGTCAGCTTTACGCGAAAATCGCCCTGCGTGGAAGTGTCGCCATCGCTGCGCAGGTAGTAAGTGCCCGGTTCCAGATAATACTCCATGTCCTCCGTGCCGGGCGCGCCCTGGCTACCGTACACATATGTGCGTTCCCAACTGACGAGATCCGCATCCAACAATTCGAAGCTTGCGTTCGCGTAGAACGACTGCACCCGCGCGCTCAGCCTGCCCGGCTGTTCCAGCGTGAACGGATAGTAATGGTATTCGTCCGGACGCATCTGTCCGTCGGCCCAGTCGCCGTTCAGCGCAAGCGCCTCATGGTCGACGCGCTGCGTCTGATCCGCCAGCGCAACTCCGGCGCACAGCAGCGTCGCCAGCAACAGTAACGAAATGAGTTTCTTCATGTACATCCTCCTTACGCCTGCGTGTTCTCACCTGAGAGCACATCCACGCCGTTTTCATCGATCAGATACCACGTACCGTTTTTCTTTACGGCGGCGAGACCGTCGGAGAAGCGCGTCGCTTTTTCATACACTGCGCTGAGCACCGGTTCATTTTGAACGTTCACATAGCCCCACAGCCCGTTCTGATTCACGCGGCACAGCTCCGCCCAGCCGAAATCGGCAAATACGTTCTGCCATTCGGCGTCGCCCACTTGCGCGCCGGTCTTATCAATCATGTGGTATGCGCCGTTCTGCTTCACCCACGCGCGATTGTTGTATACATAGGTCGTGGAATCATACTGAAGCGGCACGACCACATTGCCGTTTGCATCGATGTAGCCGCTCAGCTCGTCCTTTTCCGCCGGAGCAAGGCCGTCGGAAAAGCGCTCGCCGCTGTCGTACTGCGGCTCGACCACCACGTTGCCAGCCGCATCGATAAAGCCCCACAATCCGTTCTTCTGCACGGCGGCACGGCCCTCCGAAAAGCTATACACGCGATCCCATGCGGGCGCGATCACCATAGAGCCAGTATGGTCTATAAAGCCGTACTGACCGTCAACCTGCACATAGGCCAGGCCATCGCTGAAGTAGCCCGCGTCCGACCAGCGCGCGGCGAAAGCATAGCTGCCGTTCTCATCAATAAAACCATATTCGCCGTCTACGGCCACAGTCGCCAGCCCTTCATAGAAATCAGTGGCCGCGCTGCACATGGCCGGGAAAATGATCTCGCCCGCAGTATTGATATAGCCATAGAGATGTTCGGCATTACCCACGCGCGCGATGCCGCCGCTGAAGCAGTCCGCCAGATTCCACTGCGGCGCGATTACGACATTGCCTGTCCGGTCAATATAGCCCCACTGACCGTTCTCATCTGAAAAGGCCGCATAGCCCTCGGAAAAATTGCCGATGGCTTGCGCGCTGCGGAAGTCCGTTTCGCCAATCGCCTGCGCCTGAAGTAGCATCAACGCCAGCACCGCGGCGATGCAAAGTAGCTTTTTCATAATTCAATCATCTTCCCTTCAATTATTATACCCGCGCGAATCCACAGGATTTGCGCGGGCCGTTCACATTATGGGCAGTCCTTATTCAAAGCTGCAGAGCCAGACGTTCATTTCACCGTCGAATTCGGGCATGTTCACGCGCACGAATTCGCTCTGCGAAGTGGGAATGTTCTTTCCGGCGAAGTCGGCGCGAATGGGCAGCTCGCGATGACCGCGATCCACCAACACTGCCAGCTGAATCCGGCGCGCGCGGCCCACATCCATCATCGCGTCCATCGCAGCGCGTGCGGTGCGGCCCGTGTAGAGCACGTCGTCCACCAGCACTACGGTCTTTCCGCTCACATCGAAGGGAATATCGGTGTGATTGAGCGTCGGATCCTTGGAAATGTGGGTCAGATCGTCCCGATAGAAGGTGATATCCAGCGATCCCACCGGCACGGACGCACCCTCCACGCGCAGTATGGCCTCGGCCAACATCCGCGCGATGGGATCGCCGCGGCGGCGTATGCCCACCAGCACCACGTCATCCACGCCCTTGTTGCGCTCGGTAATTTCATGCGCGATGCGCGTGATGGTGCGCATCAGCTGTTTTTCATCCATAACCTGGTTCTTTCTGTGCACGCGAGTGCCCCCTTCCCTGTTATGTTTTCAATCGGGCTGCGGGTTCTCCACCACGCCCGCGAAATAGGTCGTCGTTTCGTCGCAGATAACAAAGACGAACGGGCGGTTCACTATCATCTCAACTGGCGTCTCCTCCACCGGCCGCAATGCCGTACATGCTATGCTCTCCGAGGTGACTGCCGCCGCGCGCGTTCCATCCTCATCCAGCTGCACGCGCGCTTTCTGCTTGATCTCGCTGATATACATCGGCATAGAGCTGATGCCCGAGAAGTTGGCGCTGTCGCCAAACGCGGCGTTCACGCCAAACACGCTCAGCGCTTCGATCAGGCTATTCGTATCGGAAATATCCATCTTCGGCAGCATCAGCGCTACCCGGCGCTCCTTTGCCCCGCTGCGCAGGCCATCCACACCCTGCTGTGCCAGCGCGTCGAGCAGCTTGCGCATGTCCCCAGTCTGGGGCATCGCGATCCACATTTCAAGCCCATCCTGCGCATAGGGCAGGCGGATAATCTGCGCGCCGCCGGCTTCCCAGTAAATGAAGTTCTCGGTCTGGCACATCATATCCACCGGCACCTCGCCCGAAGCGGCCATGAAGCTCGCCTGCTGCGTGTCCGAAGCCTTAAACGGCAGCGCCCATTTCTCATCCATCGCAATGGCATTCATCAGAATAAGCTTCGTATCGACAGGCGGCTGTTCCGTGAGGATGCCGTCGATCAACTCGTTCGTCTTTTCGCGCACCCAATCGTTCGCGCGCGCCACGATCTCGTCATCGATCGCGTCGATCTCCGCGCCGCAGCGATCCCTGAGCGCCGCTTCATAATCGGCATTGAGCGCGATCTCCGGCGCGACAAAGGCGATATTGGCGCAGCTGATGCCCTCGGCTGCCTGCGCTGTCAAATCATCTGTGGACGCTGCACCCAGTGCCGCCAGCAGCTCGGCAAGCGTATCGCCCTTTGCGCCCAGCGCGGCCATGCTCAGCGCGTACTGCGCGCTTGCGGGGGAAATGATCCTGTTCTGACCTTCAACATACAGGCTGTCGAGCATTGCAAAGCCCAGATCCCGTTCGCCGTCCGGCGATGTTTCAGCCAGCGCAGCAGAGAACGCCAACAGCAGCACGAGCAGCAGGGCCGTCAATTTTCGCATCATAGTCTTTCTCCTTTCCAAATTCAGGAATTGACAATGCTATGACGTGTAAAACACCCTTATGGTTCCCGTGTCAACCGTGCAGCGCGCGATCCTGCGCGCGCACCTCCTCAATAAACGCCTTCGGATCTGCCGCGCCATAGAGCGCGCTGCCAGCCACCATCACGGTCATGCCCTGCTCCATGAAGGGCACGCAGGTCTGCGTATTCAAGCCGCCGTCCACCTCGATCAGCGCATCGCAACCCGCCTCGTCGAGCATGCGGCGAATCTCGCCCACCTTTTTAATGGTAGCGGGAATCATCTTCTGTCCGCCGAAGCCGGGATTCACGCTCATTACCAGCGCCAGGTCAAAATCGCCCAGCACATATTTCAGGCATTCCGGACACGTGGCAGGATTAAGCGCCACGCCGGCAAGCGCACCCGCCGCACGAATCTGCTGAAGCACGCGGTGCAGATGGTTCGTTGCCTCGGCGTGTACGGTGATGATTTTTGCGCCCGTCGCGGCGAATTCTTCCACATATTTCTCGGGATTGGAAATCATCAGGTGCGCGTCCACCGGTAGCGAGCACTGCCCCGCAAATTTCAAAACGCCCATGCCAAAGGAAATATTCGGCACGAAATGTCCGTCCATCACATCATAATGCAGGTAATCTGCGCCTGCTGCGGCCATGCGCTCGATTTCATCGCCCATCCTCAGAAAGTTTGCCGCTAACAGCGACGGTGCCAGCTTAATCATAGCGTTCCCTCCATCTGGTTCTCATATCGCTCAATATTTCGGCGTAGCGCGCGTGACGCTGCGCATCAATTTCACCCGCCGCCACCGCTTCGAGCACCCGGCAGCGGGGCTCGGCGGCGTGGTAACAGGGCTTGAAGTAGCACTGTCCAATGTACTTTTCAAATTCCGGGTAGCTCTCCTGCAACTCCACGGGATCGAACAGTTCCGTATCCAGCAGGGAAAAGCCCGGCGTGTCCAGCACCATGCCGCCGTTTTCCAACACAATCAGCTCGCAGCGGCGCGTAGTGTTTTTGCCGCGTTCAATCTTTTCAGAAAGATCGCCCGTTTCCAGCGACAGCCCATACAGCGCGTTGATCAGCGACGATTTGCCAGCGCCGGATTGTCCCGCCAGCGCATGTACGCTGCCTGCCAACCAATCGCGCAGCGGCCCTATGCCTTCGCCCGTCATGGCCGAAACCACCCATGCGTTCAGTCCTGCGCCGCGGTATTGCCGCGCGATGGCCGCCGCACCATCGGGGTCGAGTTCGCATTTGCTGATTACCAATCCCGGTTCAATGCGCTTGCGATGCGCGGCGATCAGCATCTGATCCATCAGCATCAAATCGGCCTGCGGCGCAGCGGCGGAGGCCACCAGCACGATGCGGTCTATATTGGCCACTGGCGGGCGCTCCAGTTCGTTTCGCCGTGGCAATATGCACTGAAGCCAACCGTCCTCATCGCCCGTACCCGGCGCGATTTCCACCCGGTCGCCCACCTTGGGCTTCATGCCGCCGCGCTTAATTTTGCGCTGCGCACGCAACGTACATAGCTGGCCATCCTCCGCCAGCACGGTATAAAACCCGCCGATGCCGCGCAGTATCGTTCCCTGCAAGCGCCCACCTCCAGCCGTCATTCAAAATTCAAATCCATGCTCTCCCAAAGCACGCCGTCGATATAGACCTGTACCTTATGCACTCCGGCCTCAGCGCTGCTCAGGCGCACGGCATGCGTGCCCGCGCTCATGCGCTCGTTCAGCGCTTCCTGCGTCTGGCCTGACGGCGCTGTCACACGCACCTCCACCAGCACGTTTTCAAGCGGCACCGACAACGTCAGCGGCACCTGCGGTGCATAAGCAGTTTCCTGTGTCCGGCAAACGGTCAGATCGACAGCCGTACCCAGCAGCACCTGCGTATACGGTGCGACGCTCTGCGCGATCACGGTGCCCGAAGCCGCGTCCGCCGATTCGCCCTGGCTGACATTGCCCAGATTCAGGCCCTCGGCCTCAATCACGGCCTGCGCGCCCTCGAGCGTAAGCCCTGTCAGCGAAGGCACCGGCACGCTCTGGCCACTGACGCGCAGCACCACCGGCGTATCCCGGGAAGTGCGGCCCGGCGCTTCGCTCTGCGAAAGCACGGTGCCGTTGGGTTCGTCAGACTGCACATATTCAATGCGCACGTCGTTCGCCCCGGCCTCGGCCAGCTCGGCGATGGCCTGCGTCGCATCCCAACCGGTCAGGCGCGGCAGTTCGTACCACTGACTGCCCAGACTTACTGTGAGCGTGACCGTAGTGTCCGGCGTCAGGCGTTCGCCCTCGTCTCGGGATTGCAGCATGACCTGGCCAGCGGCATATTCGTCGCTGTATGCGTTGACCACGGCCACATCCTGCACGCCGAGTCCCTGAATGGTGCTCACGGCCTGCGCCTGCGCCATGCCGATGAGCGCGGGCATCACGATGCTGCCATGAATGCGGCGATAATACAACAGGCTGAAGCCCGCCAGAAATACAAACGCCAGCACGCCGCATATCAGCGGCAGGAAGCGCCTGATTCCACCCGGACGGCCATGCCGCCTCCGTGTGGATGCGCCCTCGCCCGCCTCCTCCTGCTGTGCCTGCGACTCCTCAACCGGGTAGCGCACAAAGCCGCCCTTTGGATGCGCGATGGCCTTACGCAGATCGGCCGCCATTTCCGCCGCCGACTGATACCTGCGTTTCTTATCCTTGCACAGCGCGCGCATCACTACCTCGTCCAGCGCGCGGGGAATGGCCGGATCGTCCAGGCGCATGGACTGCGGCGCATCATGTACGTGCTTGAGCGCGACAGATATGGCGGTATCGCCATCGAAGGGCACGTGGCCGGTGAGCATTTCATACATCACCACGCCCACGGAATACAGGTCGGACTGCTCGTCCGCCACTTCGCCGCTGGCCTGTTCGGGCGACAGATAGTGAACGCTGCCCAGCGCCGAACCGTCGGCGTTCAGGCGCGTAGTCTGCGATGTTTTCAGGCGCGCAATGCCGAAATCCGCCACCTTCACCACGCCGTTTCGATCCACCAGTATGTTCTGGGGCTTGAT
>CAKUDW010000104.1 GCA_934645275.1 uncultured Clostridia bacterium | reverse complement strand
AAGACGGTGATCCCCTTCTGCACCTCCGCCAGCTCCGGCATTGGTCAGAGCGGCGAGCTGCTGGCCGAAATGGCCGGTACCGGCGAGTGGCTGGAGGGCGAGCGCTTCTCTTCCTATGCGGATGAGGACGAGATCGTGGCGTGGGGACGCAGCCTGACCCAGGAGGTAAACTGATATGCTGAAGAGAGCTCTGACGATACTGAACTGACAAGGGGAGGCGTAGTTTATGAAGCGCTTTCTGTCCACCCTGCTGCTGCTGTGCTGCCTGTGCGGCGCGGCGGCAGCCGAGGGAACCCTCACGCCGGGCACGCAGACCCAGCGCGGATTTATCAACGATAACGTGCTGCACAGCGAGATCGGAGACGTCCATTTCAGCAGCTATATTCCCGAAAGCTACGATGGCAGCGAACCCTATGCGCTGTTTGTGACCCTGCCGGGCTGGGAGGGGCTGTATTTTCAGGGCGTCGGCGCGAACATGGTGGAGGATTTCGGCGTTGAAGCCATCAACTATAACGATAAGATGATCGTGCTTTCGCCACAGCTGAACGATTGGGGTCAGACCTCCGCGAACGAAGCCATCGCCCTGACGGAGTACTTTCTTGAAAATTACAATATAGATACATCCCGCGTCTACCTGCACGGCATGTCCGGCGGCGGTGAAACCGGCTCACTGGTGATGGGCACGAAACCGGAGCTGTTCACGGCGTACCTCGCCACCAGCTCGCAGTGGGATGCGATCTGAACGTGCTGGCGCAGGCGCGCACGCCCGTCTACTTCGCCATCGGCGCACAGGACAGCTATTACGGTTCCGAATCCTTCATTGCCGCCTATAACGCGCTGCACGAGTTGTACGCCGCGCAGGGTCTGACAGAGGAAGAGATCGACAGACTGATCGTACTGGACGTAGAGCCCACGGAGTTCTTTACCGAGCGCGGCTTTCGTGACCAGCATTCCGGCGGACAGGCCTTCGCACACGAGGAAAGCGTCATGGGCTGGCTGTTCGGAGCGCATTGATGAGAGCTTGGGAGATGGAAAATGGCGCTTTCCATTGAGACATAAGAGATCGTCGGCGTGTTCCGCTGTGCACAGATGGCGTTGCGGCCGCTATCGAATCAATAATACTATAAATAAACTGCGGCGCAGGGCGATGAATGCCTGCGCCGCAGCTCATTTTATAGTGATCTGTAGTATTTATGCTCGAACCTCAACGACGATGCAGCCGGCAAACGCCGCGCCGTGCTCGGACCTGTCCACCACCGTGTCATTCAGTGCGCGCGCATCGGCATACTGATGCCCGCGAACCAGCTGGAACATGCTTTACGCGCCCAGCAGGTGCTCGATCAGGATTTTCAGGCCGATGGCAATCAGAATCACGCCGCCGGCAATTTCCGCAGGTTTGCGCCAGCGCAAACCGAACACGTTGCCAATCTTTACGCCGATAGCGGAAATCACGAAGGTGGTCGCGCCGATGAAGCTCACTGCGGGCACGATGGCGACCTGCAGGAACGCAAAGGTCACGCCCACGGCCAGCGCGTCTATGGAGGTGGCCACGGCCAACATTAGCATCGTCCTGAAGCCAAACGACGCGTCCACGCTCTCGGCCTCGTCCTTGCCGAAGGCTTCGCGCAGCATGTTTATGCCGATCAGCGTCAGCAGCACGAAAGCGATCCAGTGGTCTACCTGCTGAATCAGGCCCTGAAAGCGCACGCCCAGCAGATAACCGATCAACGGCATCAGCGCCTGAAACACGCCGAAATACGCGCCGCAGATCAGCGCATGGCGGGGACGGGTGCGATCTACCGAAAGTCCCTTGCACACGGACACCGCAAAGGCGTCCATCGAGAGCCCGACGGCCAGTATGAACAGCTCCAGAAGCGACATGGCATTCAATCCTCCTGTTATTCCTGAGAAAGAAGATGCGCCCACGAGCAGGGCAATGCATTATTTTAGCATTATTCCCCATCGCGGCGCAAGCTGCGCACCGTTAAAATGGACGCGCAAGGGGTACTTTTTTAGCGATAGCTAACTTGCTGGTGAGGCAGCGCGCACGTTGGAATTTTTTATGGGGTGGGTTGGATAGCGCTGAAAAAATCAAATCCGGCGGCAGAAGTGCCGGATTTGATTTAAGGAGGCAGAATTAGCAAAACCAAGGTTTTGCGGGTCGGCGGATTCCGAAGGAATAGGCTGACAATTCATAAGGGGGCAGAATTAGCAAAACTGCACCGAAATCGGCGCAAAGTGCCGTGCTGGGAACCAAAGGTTCCGCGCGATGCAGTCGCCGCTGCCGGATGCAGCAGTGCGGCGACTGTTATACTGAAGTTTTGCGGGTCGGTGGCTCTAGCAGAGAAACGCCGGCAATTCTTCGCGAGCGCTTTAATTTCAACTGAAAACGGGAAGCTCAGTTTTCCACAGAGCGATTAGAGAACCTCCGTCAGTTCCAGATGCTCGCCGTCCGGACCGCGGAACAGAATCCACTTCGAGCCGTTCGGGAATACGCGGTCGTTGAACACCACGTCGTCGGTTTCGAACACGATACCTTTGGCCTTCAGCGCGTCGCGTACGGCCTCAATGTTCTTCACGCGCATTGCGATGTGGTCTACCATGCCGTCACCGCGGCAGGGCGCGTTTGCCGGCAAGACCAGCTCCAGATACAGATCGCCCTTCTTCACAAATGCCACATGATCCATACCCACTTCGCATTCCCAGATGATTTCGAAGCCCAGAATGTCGCGGTAGAACTTCTTAGAAACCTCCAAATCTCTCACAAACACGCCCACGTGCGCCAAACCCAGAATGCCGTCCATGTAGTATTACTTCCTTTCCAAATATATTTGCTGAATTGATTATACCACGCCGGTGGCCGTGCGGCAATATGGGCGCGATTTTTTTGCCCGCTTGACAGGCGGCCACACAGCGCTTAGAATAAAGCGTAGCGACCGCATACTTTTGTGGGAGGAGAATTTCCATGAGACAATGTATGGATTCAGATAATCTGCACCGCCGCCTGAAGAAAATCATTGGCCAGGTGCAGGCCATTGACCGAATGATAGACGAGGACGTGCCCTGCGAGGATATCCTCTCCCAGCTGAACGCTGCGAAATCCGCGCTGCACCGCTGCGGTCAGGTCGTGTTGGAGGGCCACATCAAGCACTGCATCCGCGACGGCATTGAACACGGCGATCCAGATAAGACGCTGGAGGACTTCACCAAGGCCGTGGAGCGTTTCGCCAATATGGGTTGAAGAACAGGCGGGCGCCGATTGATTCTAAGAACGGGTGCGGGGCGCCTTTGCCGGGCGGTCGCCGCCTGAAAGAATTCTGAAATGGCGCCGAAAGCTTGACTATACCGGATTTCGGTGTCGCACGCTGGGAATCGGAGGCGCGCGCCGGCTGATCTGCTCTGTTTGGGAGAAGGTGCGGCTGCTATAAGCTGTTCCCGCGGTTTATGCAAGCTGCCAGGCGGAGAATTTGAACCCGCGCATACCCGTCTCCATTTAATCATCGCTAATCTGAAAAATGAAGAAGCCAAAAAATCCGCTTCCTGTAAGGGAGGCGTTTTTTCTTGCCCTGAAAATTAACCATATAAAGCGATTCGACACACTTGACAACCTATACCCCTATGGGTATAATCAGCCTGTGCTCGATTAAAACGGGGGGAGGAATGAGAGCTTTGAAGCGACTGATGCAAAGGCTGGAGGGACTGCTGGAACTTGGCGGTGCCAAAAAAGATATTGCGCTGCTGACGATTTCGGGCGCGGCACTGCTGCTGAGTCTGTTGGACTGGCGGCCGCTGGGATTTGACCTGGCCTGGGTATCCACCGTGCTGTGCGGCGTGCAGATCGTGCTGGAGGCGCTGATCGGGTTGATTACAGCGTTCGACATCAAGGCGGACGTGCTGGTCTCGTTGGCGCTGATTGCGTCCGTATGCATCGGTGAGGATTTCGCCGCAGGCGAGGTGGCGTTTATCATGCAGTTGGGCGGCCTGCTGGAAGAAATGACTGTGGCGAAGGCGCGCGCGGGCATTGAAAAGTTGGTGAAGCTCACGCCCCGCACAGCGCGGCGCATTGTGGGCGGGCGCGAGGAGATTATTCCTGCCGAAGCGGTGGCCGTGGGCGATATTCTGCGGGTACTGCCAGGCGAGAGCGTGCCTGCGGACGGCGAAATCACTTCCGGAAGAACTTCAGTGAATCAGGCGGTCATGACGGGCGAATCCCTGCCGGTGGATAAGGCTCCCGGCGATTCGGTGGTCAGCGGCACGGTCAACCAGTTCGGCGCTTTTGAAATGCGCGCGGCGCGTGTGGGCGAGGACAGCTCCATTCAGCGCATGGTGCGCCTGGTACAGTCCGCCGATGCGGGCAAGGCCAAGATTGTGGGTCTGGCCGATCGCTGGGCCACCTGGGTAGTTGTCATCGCGCTGAGCGCGGCGGGGCTGACCTGGCTAATCAGCGGCGAAATCATCCGCTCAGTCACGATACTGGTGGTGTTCTGCCCGTGCGCGATGGTGCTGGCCACACCTACGGCGATCATGGCGGCTATTGGAAATGCCACGCGCCACGGCTTTCTGGTGCGCGAAGGCGATGCATTGGAACGGCTGGCGGGCGTGAAGCTAGTCGCCTTCGACAAGACCGGCACGCTCGCGCTGGGTACGCCGGAGGTCACTGCCGTTTGCCCGGAGAGCGCGGATCTTGATGAAGAGGCGCTGCTGCGCATGGCGGCTTCGGCGGAAAAGCTCTCCGAGCACCCGCTGGGGAAAGCCATCGTTGCGGCGTGGCGCGCGAGAGCAGGCGAGCTGCCCGAGGACGCGCAGGATTTTGAAATGTTGCCCGGTCGTGGCGTGCGCGCCACGGTAGAGGGGCGGCGCGTGTTGGCGGGCAATGCCGCACTGCTGCGCGAGGCGGGCGTAGAAATTGAATCTACGGCAGAAACAGAACGCCTGCTCGGCGAGGGATGTACGCTGACGCAGCTGGCGGTGGACGGCCGCTATGCGGGCTGCATTGCACTGGCAGATGCGCCGCGCGCAGACAGCGCGGAGACCATCGGCCGCCTGAGCGGCCTGGACGTGCGACCGGTGCTGCTGACCGGCGATGTGGAAAGCGCTGCGCGGCATGTCGCTGCGCAGCTGAAGATTCAGGATGTGCGCTCAGGCTGCATGCCGGAGGACAAATTGGCGTTCATCGACAGCTGCCGCACCAGGGGCGAAGCCGTGTGTATGATCGGCGACGGTGTGAACGATGCGCCCGCACTGAAGCGGGCCGACGTGGGCATCGCCATGGGCGGCGTCGGCAGCGATATTGCCGTGGAGGCTGCGGATATCGCGCTGGCGGACGATAAGATTTGTGAACTGCCGCACCTGTTGGCGCTCTCTCATCGCATGATGACAACAATTCGGCTGAATCTGAGCTTTTCGATGGGACTGAATTTTCTGGCGATTGCGCTGGCAATCACCGGTGTTCTGAACCCTGTGGCGGGCACGCTGGTTCACAATGCGGGCTCGGTGCTCGTGATTATCAATTCTGCACTGCTTTTGAAATGGAGGAAAAAGACATGGTAGCTGCTATTATTGGCGCATTGATCGGCGCGCTGGTCACCGGAGTTGGGCTGTACTATCGCATTTCTGAAAGGAACGACGGCGAATCCCGCAAAATCTACGGTGCAATCAGCGCTGTGGGCGCGGCGGTGCTCGTCGCATCCGTGGTATGGCTGGTTTTGAACCTGGCGTAACGACATGCACATGAGAAAATCGACGGCGCGACCGGCCCGCCTCCTGCTCAAGCTGCGGAGTGGAGGCAGCAAGGCCTTCGGGCTTGCAGGTCTGCCTTTGGGCATTGCTGCTGCCGGAGCCTCCACTTTGTGGAATCTCCGGTGCGGTTTTGCCAGTTCTCGTCCTTAAAAAATGTGGGCTGCCTTGCGAAAAGGCAGCCCACAGACCGCTGCCAAACCCCGCAAACGCAGAAATTTCCTGAACAACTTCTGAGGAAGTTGAAATTTTTGCTTGCTTCGTCAACACAGGCTGCAAAATCGGTTACATACGTCCGTGTATGCGCCCTCATTTGCAGCCTATGTTTCCTTGCCTTGCGAGGCTTCTCAGCGTCTGGCAGGATGTTGACTTTGTCAACATCCTGCGGGCTGCCTTATGAAAAGGCAGCCCGTATTTCATATTCGCATGTTCTGCCGCGCTGCTCAGTTCAGCCCGGCCAGCACGGCCGTGGCCTCCTCCAGCGTGGCGTCGTCAAAGTAGAAGGTCAGCATGCCGCCGTCCTCGGCCAGCACGTCGATGGAGAACACGGTACCGTCGTCGTACAGGTCGGTCGACACCAACAGGCCGTCCACGGGCTGAAGCGCGCCATCCTTGAATGTATAGTAAGATTCGGTGACAGTGTAGGTGTCGGCCTGCAGCTGGAAGTCCGGCTGATCCTCGCAGGTGTATTCCACGTACAGATTGGTGTCGCTCACCCAGATCTCGCGGATGGTGTAGCCGTCGGGCGCGGTGAAAGCGGGAATACTGCCCTGATAGATGGCTGCCGCTTCCTCCAGCGTGGTCACAGTCTGTTCCTCAACGGAAGTATCCTCATCCACGGGGCTCATCACAGAGGATTCGCTGTCCAGCTCGGGCATGCTTTCCTCAGCGGTTTCCGCATCGGCTGCGGGAGTATCTTCTACATAGATAGCATCTTCGTTGTCGTATTCATCGGTATAGGTGGTGCCGAACAGGCCGAGCAGCTGTGCGATGCTCTCGTCGGTGCTCAGCGCGTTCAGATCGCCGATCAGGCTGTAAGCGTCGGTGGTGAGCTGGTTCATGGCCTGTTCGCCGTTTTCGTCGCTCATTTCCACGATTTTGCGGCCTGCGAACAGATCCTCAGCCGAATGCTGCGCGTGGCGCGCCTCGTAGGAAAGGCCGAACTGTTCGCCGTCCACGTTCAACTCAAAGCTCTGGCTGGCGGCTGTGCCGTTCTCCTCGGGGTGGGTCGTGCGGTCGAAGCGCAGCTCGACGCGCTCTTCGTAGGCCTCGTCCGTGCCCGCATTGGAGGTCACGCCGACCG
>CAKUDW010000103.1 GCA_934645275.1 uncultured Clostridia bacterium | reverse complement strand
CAGATATTGACGGAAAATCGTACCCAATGGGATGCTTATTGCAAGGAAAAATGGCCAATGTTTTATCAATCGTAAGGTAAGCCATGTTCTCTGTCCGTGAGCATGCACATGTTGGCATAAGCTATGTATCTCATGTTCGAAGAATAATCTTGCGCAGTATATATGGTATATCGACGACACAGATTTAATTTTCTATATTTTATTTTCCCATGCAAAAATGCAGCGGTAAAGAATTCAAAGATGCGCTGAAAGAATTATCTCTGTTGAGCTTTGCGCGCATAAGGCGACATCCGGTAGGCGCACAAATTGATTGCATTGATGAATATGAAGATTTTGTCAAGAGCGATTGCGACTTTCTGATGCTGTACTACGATGGTGGTTTTTACGAAGTATTCGGAAAGAACGAAAAACTACTATTGGACATGATGAAGTTGTGTTTGAAGGAAGGGTACGAAAAAGCGAAATGGGTTTACGATGATGAAGATGAAAGGCACTATATGCACTTTTGATGTGCTTTATAAAGAAAAAGACATATGATTATGCCTGCTTGTCAAAAAAAATTTTGACAAGCAGAGCAATGGCATACCCCCTCGTGGAGGGTATGCCATTGCTCGCAAAAAGGGAGGATTCCACGTCCATCGAAGCGCTTTCCTGTCGAGCGCTTCGAACATACATGGAGGGCGGAGACTGGTCGCGCCCTCCCGTCTATTATGTGCTTCGGAGAATCAGGAAACCGGCGCGAGACGAAACACCATGGCACGGTTTTCACCCGCCGCAAAGTCCAACGTAAAGGTTGCTTCCCCGCCGTTCAGCGTGTAGAAAAGCATTGTTTCCGCTCCGTCCGCATCCGGCAGCATCAGCGCATAGCCGTCCAGCAGTTCAGCGGGCAGGGTGATCTCCACCTGTCCGGTGAGCTGGGATAGCCTTCCGCCGTACTCAAAGCCCACGCTCAGGATCTGCTCGCCGCTTTGCAGCGTGCCCAGACGGAGCACTGCTTCGCCGCGCGGAATTCTGTCGCTGAGCGTTTTAACAGAGGCATCGATCAGCGCCAGGCGCGTGCCATCGCTGACCAGACCGCAGACAGGGCAAAGGGAGATATTCAGTGTGGGCAGCTCAATGTTCTCGCAGGCAACCGTCTTTTCAAAGCGGCAGCCGTCGCGCTGGCAGTCAGCGGCATGCGTACCGTTGCCGTTGTCCGTCCACTCGCCGTACCAGTGGCCGCGATGTGAGCGAATAGCATCCTTGTAGCTGTATGCGCAGCGGGCACAAGTATGCAGGGTGTAGCCGTCTTTCGTGCAGGAACGGGAGACGATTTTATCCTGATAGTCGTGCCCAAGCGCGGGCAGCTCCACATAGGTGCTGTAGTCGCAACGAGAACAGGTATCGTACGCTTCCCAGCCGATCTCCGTGCAGGTAGCGGCCTGCACGTCGTGGTGGATCAGGTCGTGTCCCCCCGTGGTCAGCTCCACATAGGTGCTGTAGTCGCAGCGGGAGCAAGTATCATACGCTTCCCAGCCGATTTCGGTGCAGGTAGCGGCTTTGGCTTCGTGGTGGATCGGGTCGTGCCCCAGCGCGGGCAGCTCCACATAGGTGCTGTAGTCGCAGCGGGCGCAGGTATCATACGCTTCCCAGCCGATCTCCGTGCAGGTAGCGGCTTTAGCTTCGTGGTGAATCGGGTCGTGCCCCAGCGCGGGCAGCTCCACATAGGTGCTGTAGTCGCAGCGGGAACAGGTATCATACGCTTCCCAGCCGATCTCCGTGCAGGTAGCAACTTTGGCTTCGTGGTGAATCAGGTCATGCTTATCTGGAGCTATATCGCCGCTTTCAAAGGTATCCGATGCCTGGTAGCCGCAATCGGAACAGACCTTGAAATACACGGCCGGAGATGCACAGGTGGCTTCGGACTTCAGATACTCAGCGTCGGGTCGTTCCACGAGTGAATGAGGGGCTTCGTTTTGGCGTTCTTTGCACTGAATGCAAGTCTGCCAGTGCTGATCGGCGTCGCTCGCCCAGATACCGTCAAGCTGGTGGCTTACCGTGTAGTCTTCAAAGCAATATTCGCACCAGCCCGTTTCCCCGCAGCGCACACCGGAACAATCTTCCGTTTTTGTGTGGTCGGAATTTTGGTAACAGACAAAGGTATGGGTGCCGTCGCCATTGGAACGCGGCATGTCCCAGGCGTGCTTGCTCTGGTCTGTTTCCCCATATGTACCCCGACAAACCCTGCACATGGCGGGCGTTGTGCAATCCGCATCCCAAAAGTCGCTGCAATCTTCCGTCTCGGTGTGGCTGGCGTCACGCGTGCAGGCGCGGGTATGGGTTTTATTTCCGTTGGGTGTCCATCCACCCCAGTTATGACCCAGCTTGGAATACGCACCGCACTCGGTGCAGGCGGAATAGTCGTCGCATGGCGCTACGCTGAAAGTGCAATCCTTCGTTTCGGTGTGGTTGCTGTTGTTGCGGCAAGTGCGGGTGTGGGCGCCTCTGCCGATGGACTTCCACTCGCCCCAGTCGTGCGGCCCGTAATCACCGAAACTCTCAGTACACATTCTACATTGCGCCAATCGCGTGCACGTGGCTTCTGTCCAAGGTGCACTCCAATGATTCTCTGTAAACTCTTCATAGCAGTAGTAACAGTACAGTGTATGCTGATTCTTGGTAGTACCGCGCAGTTGAAAGGTATCGCCATTGCAATAGTCGCCGTTCGCCCTGCTATGCCCGGCCATCGCGGGGGTTGCTACAAAGAGCAGCGCAATCGCCAGGAGACATGCAACCAACCATTTTTTCATGTTTTTCTCCTCCTCAAATCTCTTGTTTTTCCTGCACCAAAAACCGCCGGACGCAAGCAAAGAGCCCGCGTTCGGCGGTTAATTGACTCGATAATATGAAAAAGGGCGGAGCTATCCCATCTCTGTATGATGATTGAAGGATCGCAGCCGTCATCATGGTTGTGAAGCTCCCTTCTGCAACAGTACAGAACACGAATCTAATAACATACGCCCTACATATATAATATATCAGAAGATGCATCGGTTTGCAAGCGTTCTATGCCCGGCCCATGCAGCGAATAATAAATTTTCCTTCGAGCAGAAGCGGCCACCCACCCTCGCCTGCGCTATGCTTCAGAAAGCGCCCATGCCGATTCTCGACGAGGCCGCTTCGCTGGCGGCCCCCACAGTGCTCCTGATCCGGCGAGAGATGGACAAGCTCTCAAGTCTGCCTTCTTTCGCTCCATTTGCTACAACCTATGGAGATGTTTTTTCATTTGGAATGACCGTGATTAGTGGCTTTGCAGAACACATGGCAGAAATTAATTCTGCGCTAGGTATGAGTTCAACTGGATATGAGCGGTTACAAATACGCGCTAATATTGCAGACGAAGTGGGAATTAGGAATATTGGTTCAACTCCAATTATATCTGGAACATACGTGCGTTTGGTTGAAGGACATTTTGGGGATGAGTAAATAGAACTACACGGGCTGGAAACTATTCCATCCCGTGTATTCTATGATTGCCTATGACGGCGATGCGAACAAGGTGACCTATGTCTACGACGCCCTGGGCCGAGTCGAGAAGCGTACGGCCGTTGTTGACAGCCACAGCTATGAGACTGCCTATGCCTTCGAGGCGGGCGCCACTAACAGCTACGGCAGCGGTGCAACCACGCCGCTGGTAAAGACGATTACCCAGAACGGTATCTCCTTCGAATATGCTTACGACGCCCGCGGTAATATCATCTCCGAAAAGCGCAACGGCCTGACCACGACCTACGCCTACGATGCGCTGGGCCAGCTTATCCGCGTCAACGATCCGCACGAGAACGCGACCTGGGTCTACGCCTATGATTGCGGCGGCAACATTCTCAGCAAAGCTCGCTATGCCTATACCACCGGCGAACTGGGCGCGGCTGTGGAATATGTGCCCTACACCTACGGCGACGCCAACTGGAAGGACAAGCTGACCGCGTACAACGGCGTTCCGATCACCTACGACGCCATTGGTAATCCGCTCAAGGACGGCACGCGCACCTACACCTGGGCCGCGGGCCGGCAGTTGAAAAAGATTACGATGCCGATTGGAAACACGCAGGTATCGCAGACCTTTACGCAGGGAGCGGACGCGGGCAGCAACACGCGCATTCAGCTCACGCGCAATGGACTCGTGCTCTCAGCCACGGTAACGCGCAACGGCCGGGATATTACGGGCGAAGTTGCGAGCGGTGCTTTCAACTGGCACAAGTATGATGGCGAAACGCCCGATACGAGCTGGGACAACGCGCATCAGGGCATGAAGTCAGTAACGCTGACTGAAGCGGAACTGGCCGCGCCCAATGGCGCGCGCTTCGTCTGCACGTACACGGAAACGACGGGCGTATACGGTACGGTTCAGGTGGATAACAACCTGCGTGCAACCCATACTCAGGCGACGGCGGACGCGAATCACCAGTTCACGATTGAGCAGGCGACGCTGAAGGTAACGGTTCCGTCGAATAACGGCACGGATTACATGCTGGACGGCGCCTATCTGAAGGTAAACGCAGGCTTTACGGGCACGATTAGCGCAGACGTACGCTTCAACGCACCGCCGGAGCGAACGATATGCTTTGATTACGACCACAACGGCCTGCGCACGCGCAAAACGGTGACGGAGAACGGCGTTACCACGACGTATGATTACACGCTGCACGGGAAGCTGATCACCCATCTGACCAAGAGAACGGTGGATGGAAGCGGCGCAGAGAGCACGGAAGAGCTGCATTTCTTCTATGAAGAGCAGAGCGTTCCTACCTTTGTAGAGTACAACGGTATCAAGTACCATTATATCCATAACTCCCATGGCGATATCGTCGGGATCGTTGACGCAGCCGGTAATCTCGTGGTAGAATACAGGTACGATGCATGGGGTAAGCCAATCTCCATCACCGGTTCCTTGAAAAATACATTGGGCGAGCACAATCCGTTCAGGTACAGAGGATATGTGTATGAAGCGGAGACGGAACTGTATTACCTGTTGAACAGGTATTATGCTGCTTCACAAAATCGCTTCATTATGGCAGATTCTACGATTGCAACTGGCAAAAGGGGAACAATACAGAATGTCTATAATTACTGTCGAAATAATCCCGTTATCTATCATGACGTTTGCGGAAATACCGAAGAAATTGTAGATGAAATTATCGACTATGTAGGATGTACAGAAGATGATTATAATGTGTTACTGATTATTCATGTTCCGGATGTGGAGAACCGGGAAAAACTTGAGATAGGACACATGGAAGTGGCACTAAAATATAAGGACGAATGGTTGGTGTATTCTTATGGTCCAGAATCCATTGATGGCCTTCAACTGAATAGCGGATCACAGGACGCAGTATTAAAAGTTAGAAATAATAAGTGGAAGACAAAATATAAATGTACTTCCTATGGAATAGCTACTTACAGGCCATCGCTGGTAATACATCATGCAATCAGGGTGATTGCTTCGGATCTCGGAAAGGAGAATTTTACTGGCGTGCCTAAGAAAGGGGCCTATAAGTTTGCAAACAAAGATTATGGAACATATTCTTTATTGTCTGAACTGGGCCATGTCTGCCGTGATTACTGCGATCGAATTCTTTTATCAATGAATATTTATATTTTGCACGAGCCCAATCCGGATACTTATTTCCCCAAGGGATTCTATAATGACTATCTTTCCAGAATAAAATAAGGACTTAAAGGAGGAGACTGTGAAGATAATTCTGTTTTCCATGCTTGCGTTCCTATGTATATGCGGACATTCCATTGCAGAGAGCGCCTTGATGATAAGAAATGACTTTGGTGATTACTATCTGTATGAATACAATCTTGAATCGACGGAATGGAAATCATACAATACTGCCTTCACAGAGCCGTTTTTGATTCAGGGGCGGATTGATGACAGACCCTTGATTGCTGATTATGTCTCTGAATCCGATCGGATTGATTTGTATGGCTATGAGGGTGAGGGATACTGTTCACTGGTTGTAAGCGCCGGAAATACAGACTTGGACGATATTGACTATGTGTTTGCGTATTATGATGGTTGGATTTATGTCGTCTCTGAAGATGATATGATTCTGCGGATAAAAGACGGAACGATACAGGAATTGGCGCACGCTGCAAATGGATGGATGACAAGCGATATGTGCGTTGAGTTTCCAGTAGTGAGTCCATCGGGAAGAATTGCTTTCTGGAACGAAATAGATGAAATGGTTGGATTGAGTATTATATACGTCGAAGATGATGTTGTCACGACGGACTTTATTCCTGCGTACGGGCATTCTGCCGGAGCTTCGGGAAACGACTATTTTGAACCCATGCCGCCGATGATTTGGCTGGATGACACGAAGGTACTGGGGTTCCTGGCTCGGCTAGACGCGGAATCCGATGTGTATTCTACAGATGCCGTGTGTATTGATGTGGACAGCCATAGCTATTCGCAATATCTGGATGTCAATGGGACGCCAGTTTGCTTTCAAAACGATCAATTCAGTGGACATCCATCTTTAACGGCGGATGGAAAGAATATATTATTAATCGCGGGAGATCCACTCGGCAGATACTGGACAAAGTTTGAATACGCACCGAATGAAAAATGGCTTTCCCAGTTTTCGCTTGAGACGGGTGAACTCGTTCATTTGACGGAACTTCCGGACGATCAGACAACCATGAGGATACATTCCATTATTTCTGCAAATTAGGATGCTGCGAATATTGGTATTTGAGCAACATATAGCATTATTCTTGTGGCAACGGCAGATCCTAAAAACCCCACACATATTTTAATTCATCCCATTGTTGGATTTACTTTGCAGGATTGGATTGACTCTCGCAAAACAGCAGATACAAATCCACACCCATATACGAGTATACTGATGTCACTGGAAGAGTGAAATAGGAGGACAGATATGAAGTCAGCATTGAATCGAATCAAGAATGCCTCTGATTATGAATCGGTACTGTCAATAGTAATGCGCAAATTGAACAGCGTCACTTATGAAGTTGGTTAGGCGAAGGCCGAACAGGCCTCAG
>CAKUDW010000102.1 GCA_934645275.1 uncultured Clostridia bacterium | reverse complement strand
GCTATCTATTGCCTGTCAATATGCGCAGGCCGGCGCATTCCCCTGGCTTTATTCCGCGGCCGCTTCGCGCACGGCACGCATGGCGTCGCGCCAGGCGCCGTCGGGGTCGGTCTCGTTCAGGCGGCGCTCCAGTCGCTCAGCCATATCCAGAATCTGGCGCTTCTTGCGCGCTACAAAGCCCGATTGTCCGGCGAAACTTTCGGCCTGAAGCAGCGCAAGCATGCGGCCCAGCAGGTTCAGAATCTCCGCGTCCGGCAGCGTCTGCTGCCAGATGTGACGGTCGATGCGCCCGAGCGCGCGGTCGGCCAGATCGTCCATACCGTATTCCCCGGCCAGAGCGATGATATCGTCCAGCGCAGACGGATCGCCGTCGAAGCGGCGCATCAGCTGATCCACATATTCGCGCCGCCAGAGGTCTTCCTGATAGCTGCGCCCGCCGAGATACGCCTCATATTCCGCATCCAGGCCGGCCAGCTCGATCAGGCGGCGGCTGCAGTGATGCTGCATGTACATTTCACGCGCCGAGGCTGTGGCGGCGTCGTTCTGCCGCGCCTGTTCTTCGGCGGCGCGCCGCGCTTCCTGCATCGGATCGGGTGCAGCTTCTGCGCCCTGTTGTTCTACGTGCGCGGTATTCTGCTCCACGGCGATGAAGAAGGCCGTCATGGCGGTGGTTCGATAGGCGTTCAGCGGCAGCGCGATCAGAATGCTCAGCAAATCCAGCACGATGAAACCGCCCTTCAGGGCACTGAAGCCAAGGCCATTTATGCCAAGCAAATCCTGAATGCCCCAGCCCGCTGCACAGGTCAGCAGCGCCCAGCCGATAAAGCTCATGTCCAACGAAAAGGCGCTCATTTTATTGCCGTACATCAGTTCCTTGCTGCGGCGCAGCGCCTCTACCGCACCCATTTCGGGATGATTAATCAGCAGATAGTCGGCCATTGAATAGCGATATACAGCGACGATGCCCGGAATTACCAGCAGCAGCGACCACAGCGCGATGATCAGCGCGCGCAGCAGGTTCATGCCCAGCAGCTTCCATTTTAGCGACATCGGGAACAGCCGCCGAATTTGCAGCGTTTCACCGCGCAGCGCGTCCTGCGCCAGCGCATATTCGCCTGCGGAAACCGCCGGCGCAATCAACAGCCGAATCAGCGCGTAAGCCGCCATCAGTACCCAACCGAAACCGAATACTCTGTTAACGGTATAGCGATATCCGAGACCGGCGACATCAAAGGAAAAGTAGTAGTGTTCCGGCCTGCTGAAACAGTTGTTTGCCAGTGAATCCAGATTCAGACCATTGATCAGCAGCGCAGATATGAATAGCAGTCCCAGCATTTTCTTCCACTTGCCGCGCAGTGCCTCGCGGGCAATGCGGCGATAACCGCTTGAATACATCTATATCAATCCTCCATTTGAACATAATATAGCACAGAAGGCCGCATAAATCAATGCTGCGCTGGTATTTTAATGCCGCCATCCTTGCATGCAGCCGAAAACTGCGATATAATAGGAAATGAGAATCCGGGAAACGTTCGGTATTCTTCAGGCCGCGGGGCCCGGAACGTTATGCCGGCCATCATGACCAATGCAAATTAATTATTTTCAAGGAGACGCGCACTTGTTCAGTTACATCACATCGCTGTTGAGCGATCCAAAGCAGACGCTGATATTCTTTCTGCTGGCCTTTCCGGGGCGCATTCTGGCCATTTCGGCCCATGAATTTGCCCATGCCTGGGTAGCCAACCGCTGCGGCGATCCCACCGCGCGCATGATGGGGCGCATGACGCTGAATCCGGCCAAGCACCTGGATTTGCTGGGCACGCTCATGATGCTGTTGCTGGGCTTCGGCTGGGCCAAACCCGTGCCGGTGAATCCGCGCAATTTTAAAAACTATCGCAAGGATGATTTAAAGGTATCGCTGGCGGGCATCGCTATGAACCTGCTGCTGTTCCTGTTGGGATATCTACTGTGCGCGGCGCTGCTGTTTGTGGCGCTGAAGCGCGTGGGCCTTGCCAACGTGGCGAACGCGAACGAGCTGATGCGCTACGCCGCGGATATCTCGCCCTCATTCATGGAACAGACGCTGGGACGGCTGACAAGCTATATTTATCAGATGCTGCAATACTTCGTATACGTGAATATATCGCTGGCAATTTTTAATCTGTTGCCCGTGCCGCCGCTGGACGGCTACCATGTCGTGAACGATCTGATCCTAAAGCGCGATCTGTTCGCGTCGCAAAAGGCGGCGCGCATTGCCATGGGCGTGCTCTTTGCGCTGATGTTTACTGGCCTGTTGGGCGATGCGCTGGGCTATGCGGTGGATGGCGCGCTTCAGGCGGTGGGCTATCTCACGCAGAGGTTGTTCGCAATTTTCGGGCTTATCTGATTCGACCGGGAGAGGGAACAATGTCGTACATCGTATCGCTGAAGCAGTTCGATGGGCCGCTCGATCTGCTGCTCACGCTGATTTCCAACGCCAAGCTGGATATACAGGACATATTTGTGAGCGAGATTACCGAGCAGTATCTGGAATCCATGAAGCTGGTGGACGAACTGGACATGGATTCCGCCAGCGAATTTCTGCAAATGGCGGCCACGCTGCTGGAAATCAAATCCCGCGCGATGCTGCCCAAGCCGCCCGCGCCCGAGGACCCGGATGCGCTCACGCCGGAGCAGGAGCTGATTCGCCAGCTGACCGAATACAAGCAGTTCAAGGAAATCTCGGCGCGCATGCATCAGCTCGAAGAAGAGGCGCGCGCGCTGCTGACCAAGCTGCCGGAGGAATACCCGCTGCCACCGCCCAATATTGAAATTACGGGCCTGACGCTGGAAAAGCTGGCCCGCGCGTTTCGCCGCGTGCTCGATCGCGCGCAGGCCGCCGAGCAGGACGAGCGCATGGCCAATCGCGAAATTCGCCGCGACAGCTTTACCGTGGCTGGCTGTATGGCCGTGATCGCGCGCAGACTGCGCCGTGGCAGCCTGAAGTTTATGGAGCTGTTCGCCCCGGATTACAGCCGCGAAGAAATCGTGACCATGTTTCTGGCGATATTGGAAATGGCGAAGCTCAGCCGGCTGCACATTGAGCAGGGCGATCCCTACGGCGATATCGTTCTGAGCGCCTGAGCAGAGAAAGGGGCATGCCTGCGGCTGCCCAGCCCTGAACTGAGGGAACAAAAGCCGCGCGCGGCGCATCTAAGGAATACGGCTGAATGGCCGAACGGAGGTTGATTCATTGATGAAGCGCATTATTTCCATATTGGCGCTGCTGGCGCTTGCCATTTCGCCGCCTGCGCTGGCGAAGCAGGGCAGCTCGAGCGCCTGTACGCCGCTGCCGGACGACGAAGCCGCGCGCAGCAATATCGAACTGGCGCTTGAACATATCAGCGGATTGTATCTGCCCTACGGCGCGCAGTTTTCATTCAATGAAACGGTGGGCCCCCGCACTTCGGCTTACGGCTATCAGAGCGCGCTGAACGGCCGCGGCGCAAAGGTGACGGGCGGCGGCGCGGGGCAGGTGGCCACCACGCTGTATTTGGCGTTGAATGTGCTGGACGGCATTGAGTATACCGAGCTGCGAACCTATGGCGAGAGTTTTACGGGCGGCTATGCGGTGGACGGTAGTGACGCCGTGTTGGTGGATTATTCTTCCGGCATCGATTTTGTATTCGACAATTTCGCCGGTGACATGGATATTGAAATGTGGACGAGCGACGATTATCTCTATTGCAGCGTGAGCATTGCCGACGCGGGGGAGGCCGACCTGTCGCTCAGCTGGGCAGCAGACGCCGGGGAGCTTTCGCCTACGTTTATTGCCAGCGCCGAAATCCCGCTGGAGGGTACGCCCGCGCTGATTAACAACGTCACGCTGGCGGCGGATTCAATAAACGATACGGTGCTGGAGCCTGGCGATCTGTTTTCGTTCAACGAAATTGTAGGCCCGCGCAATGAGCGCTACGGCTATCAGGGCGCGCTGAATGGGCGCGGCGTGAAGGTGACGGGCGGCGGCGTGGCGCAGGTGGCGAGCGCGCTGTGGCTGGCGGTGAAGAACCTGGATAGCGTGGCCATCGTGCAGAAATCCACCTATGGCAGCCGCTATAATCAGGACTACGTGGCCAGTTCGAACGACGCGATTTTGACTGACTACTCAAATGGTACGGATTTCTCCTTCAGGAATATCGGTGACGAGGCCATCACAATTTCCACCTGGGTTTCGGAAGATACGCTGTACTGCGTCATCTATTCATGATGGGAATTGGCGAAACGTGGGGGACGGTTGCACAGATTTTGGCAGGAGTACTGAAAACTGAAAGCTTTGCGCGTGCCGGTTGCCGCTGCTGGAGCCGGTATGGCGGCGCTTAAAGGGAGACGCCGACAATTCAGAAAGAGGGAAGGATTAGGCCGACAATTCTTCTATGACGGCAAAAGCGTAGATTTGTGAACGTTTTATAAACACGGCCCGGTGGAAGTTGAGATTCCCGCCGGGCTGTGCTATAATCGCTGATGAACAGCGCCGGACAATTTCATGCCGCGGCGCAAAAGCCGGATTGGAGGAAATTCGAAATGATGAAAAAACTGATTTGCTTGTGCCTGGCGCTTGCCATGGCGCTGATGTGCGTGGGCGCGCTGGCCGAGGGCGACCTTCAGGCTCAGTTGGACGCTGCGAACGCAAAAATCGAAGAATTGCAGGCGCAGGTGGATACCTATTATCCCTACTATGTCGCGCAGATTGTGGCGACCTACGGTGAGGACGGCATTGTGTGGCTCAGCGACGTGCAGAGCCAATACGACGCACTGGCCCAGCAGTATGCCAGCTATGGCATGGATCTGGCCCAGTACGGCATGGAGGACAGCGTAAAGACTGACATCGTGACCTCTGCCGTGCAGGAGGGCGTGCTGCTGGCCAAGGCTTCCGAGCTGGGGCTGGATCAGTTTGACGATGAAACGCTGAAGAACTTCGAGGATTCCTCCGAGGAGACCTTCCAGCAGTATGTGGACTATTATATCAGCTATTTCTATCCGGACGCGGAAGAAAAGACCGACGATATGATCGCTGAGGCCGAGGCCTACTGGGCGAGCAACGGCCTGGATCGCGCCGACATCCAGATCAGCCTGCGCAAGAACTACCTGCTTGACGCGGTGCGCGACTACACCATTAAGGATGTGGAAGTTACCGACGAGGACGTGCAGGCCGAGTATGAAAAGCTGATCGAGAGCAACAAGGAAAGCTATCAGAACGACAGAACGTACAATTCCGACCGCAATTCCGGCGTGGCCATCGCCTGGAATCCGGAAGGCTACCGCGCTGTGAAGCACGTGCTGATCAAGTTTACGGATGAGCAGTCTCAGCGCTATTCCGATCTGCAGAGCCAGCTGGACAGCCTGAACGCTGAAAAGGAAGCGCTGCTGAATCCCGACGAAGCGACCGCGACCGCCGATGCGACTGCGGAAGAGACCGCTGAGCCGCGCACGCAGGAACAGATCGATTCAGACATTGCCGCTTGTGCTGCGGAACTGGAAGCGCTCTATGCGGAACTGCTGCCCAAGGCCGAGCAGGTGGTCGCCGATTTTGACGGCGGCAAGAGCTTTGAGGACCTGATTGCCGAATACAACGAAGATCCCGGCATGAATGCCGAGCCCACCGCGAGCCAGGGCTACGCCGTGTCCGCCGATTCTACTGCCTATGATTCCGCCTTTACCGAGGGCGCGATGTCCATTGAAAACGTGGGCGAGATCAGCGGCCCGGTGTATGGTTCCTACGGCATCTATGTGATTTACTACATGGCGGACATTCCGGCCGGCGAAGTTGCGCTGGACGAAATCCGCGATGGCGTGACGCAGGACGCGCTGGAGAGCAAGCAGACCGAAACCTACGATGCGCAGGTTGAAACCTGGGTGGCCGAGGCGAACGTGGAATACCATCTGGATAACTTCGGCGTGGCCGAAACCGAGTCTGCGAGCGAGGAAGCTGCGGCGGAGGCAACCGATGCTCAGTAAGCTGAAAACAGCTGCAATCTAATAGAACGCGATGGGGACATGGGCCAATAACCCTGTCCCCATATTTTGTAAATGTCACAATGCCGCCCGCCGGGCTTTACGCGGCGGCGCTTGCCCCCATATGCGCGAATGAATACAATAACAGCATATGGATTCGGCAGAGAATGAAGGAGGAATGCGCGCATGCTGACGGCAGATCGAAGGCGGGCCTTTGGGCCGTGGCTGGCCGCGGCCGCGGCGCTGTTTTTTGTGTTGATGCTGGCGGATATCGGCCACGACCTGGCTGACCGGAGCCAGAACGCGCTGATTGTGTATATGTTCTGTGGGGCGATTACGCCGGTGATGCTGCTCTCGCCGCTGGTGGCGGCCATACCGTTTTCTACGGGCTTTGTGCGCGATGTGAACAGCGGCATGGCGGTTTCCATGTTGGTGCGCAGCGGCCGCGGGCGCTTTCTGAGGTCGAAGATATTCTGCTGCGCGCTCGCCGGCGGGCTGGCGCTGGCAATAGGGAACATATTGTTCACATTGGCGGTCAACCTGTGGTTTTCGCAGGATTACACCGGCTACGCGCAGATGATCGGCGATTTCTGCTATTATGATTTTTCAGGCGGCGTTACCGCGCTGGGCCTCACGGGTTACTATGCCTCTGCGGCGGCGTTGCAGTTCATGGCGGGTGCGTTCTGGGCGTTGGTGGCGCTGGCAGTTTCGGCCTGGCTGCCCAATATTTCGCTCACGCTGTGCGCACCGTTAATTCTGTATCGGCTGTTTGAAGAAATGGCCACGCTGAAGCCGGTGTGGCTGTCGCCATTTCTGCTGCAGCTGGGCAACGTGGGCCTGAAAACGGGCCCGACATTGCTGGCGGCATTGGGCGTGTACGGCTGCGGTGGCGCGCTGGCGGCGCTTATCTTTGCGCTGGGCGCGCGGCGAAGGTTGCTCGGAGGTTGAAGTGAAGATGAAGAACAGATGGTTTCCCGTTAGCCGCGGCTGCCTTAGCCGGCTGATCGCCACGCCGCGCAGCTGGGTGGTGATGATCGTTACGGCGCTGTACCTGCAGAAGATACT
>CAKUDW010000101.1 GCA_934645275.1 uncultured Clostridia bacterium | reverse complement strand
CCCCAGGAACAGCAGCTGCACGGTGCGCGCGTATTCCTTCATCAGCTCTACCTTGCCCTCACCCACCGTCTTGCCGGTAATGACACTCACGGCGGATGACATGCCGTTCATGCACACGTACGCCAACGAATTCATCGTATTGGCGACGCTCGCTGCCGTCATGACCTCCTCGGTAAAGCGTCCCAGGATGGCGGAATTGGTCATCATGTTCACGCTCCAGACGATCTGGCCGCCGATGATCGGCAATCCGCAGCGTATGAAATCGCGGCGCAGTTCCCTGTCACTTTCCAGAAAATGCCTGAGGCGCAGCTTCAGCCGCTCATCCACGGCAAGGATGTACGCCAGCATGACCGCCGCTTCAACCATTCGCGAGATCAACGTCGCCAGCGCCGCGCCGCGCACGCCCATGGCAGGCGCGCCCAGCTTACCGAAAATCAGCACATAATTCAGCCCCACGTTCACCAGCAGCGAAACGCCGCTCACCCACATCCCGATACGCGCGCACTCCACGCTACGCATGGCGGCAATCAGCGCCTGCGTCGCACAGAAGAACAGGTACGACGGGCATACAACGCGCAGATACACCGCGCCCTCGGCAATGACCCTCGGCTTATCCGTAAACAGCGACAGTACGGCGGCCGGAAATGCAAAGCATACCGCCGTAAGCAGCAGCCCGAACGCCAGCGAGGCGCGCAGACCGATGGCAGAAATGCAGCGAATGCGCGCCACATCGCGCCGCCCCCAATACTGCGCCGCAAGCACCAGTATCGCACCCTCTATACCGCCGGAGACCATTTGCAGCAGCGTCTGGATCTGCCCGCCCATGTACACGCCCGATACTGCTGCGTCGCCCAACGCGCCGACCATCAGATTATCGGCAAAAGTGACTGCGAAAGTAATCAGATTTTGCAGCGCCACCGGAATCGCCAGTGTTGCCAGCATGCGATAGAAGTTCCTATCGCGCGTCAGCCATCTCATGCTCATTTCCCCAAATGCTTATACTATTTCACAACATCCACACGCTCGACGCCATAATGCCGAAAAAGCGCGATCGCTTCCGCACCAATGCGCTCACCCGACACGGCGATGGGTATCGCGGGCGGACAGGAAACCGTAGGTGCCGCGCAGACGCGCCCCAGCGCACTGGACACGGATATGGTTTCGTGCGGGCGCAGCAGTGCTTCGCGCACGCGCATTTCGCGTGCAGCCCTTGCCAGTGGCAGCGTCGCCGCTTCGGCATAGGGCACGCGGTTTTCCCCCAGCGCAGCCTCGAATTTTTCCAAATCAGAGCTCGGATTTTCCGGCGTGATCATCAGCACCAGCCGGGCCTCGTCCGCATATTCGCATTCCACGCCCGCCTCGCGCAGCCGCTGCGCCAGCGTATCACCGCGCATGCCCTGCGGCGCGCGCAACGTCAGCCGCAGCGGATCGCTCGCCTCAATCTGCCAGCCATTATTCCTCAGCCGCACTTTCAGCGCCGATATGCGTTCGGCGCATTCTACCAGCGCCTTCCGGTAACCCTCCGCAAGGTAGCGGTTGCAATTATCCAGCGACGCCAACGTCAGGTACGATGGGCTGGTGGAGCCAAACAGTGCCAGCGCCTGCTTGGCCTGCGCCGCGCAGCCATCTGCCATGCCGTATCCGATGTGCAGATATGCGCCGCCGGTGAGCACCGGCAGCGTCTTGTGCGCCGAATCGCAGCATATATCTGCGCCCAAATCCAGCGGATGCAGCGGTTCAGGCAGAAAATGCAGATACGCACCGTGGGCGTTGTCCACCGCCAACACGGTATCATGCCGATGACAGATTTCCGCCAGGCCGCGAATATCGGCAAGGTTGCCCAGATAATCCGGACTGGTGATATACACGGCCACTGGCGGTTCCACCAGCGCGTTCAGCGCTTCTTCGAGCATCTGCGGCGTTATCAGGCAAGTGCAGAGCGAAGTACTTTCCCGTGGCCATAGCCACTCGATTTCAAAATCCAGCAGCGCCGCGGCATACACGAACGCCTTGTGCACGTTGCGCGCCGCCAGAATAACGGGCGCGCGCCCTGCCGGACGATTCGTCAGAGCCAGATACAGCATCGCACGGATGCACTGGCTAGACCCCTCCGTAGAGTAGCAGCTGCGGCGCGCGCCGAACAGCTCTGTAGCGTTTACTTCGCTCTCGGCAATGATGCCTGACGCCTCGTAGAGCGCATCCGCGCCGCCGACCTCGGTAATATCCCAACCCTCGCAGCCCAGGAATCCCACGCCCTTGTGGCCAGGCATGTGAAAGCGTGCACGATTTTCCGCGCGATATGCGCGCAGAAAATCAACGATAGGCGTGTGCATTACAGCGCCTCCTCCACCACCTTCATCATGATGGCGCACTCGATGCGCTTCTTAAACAGTTCACATCCAGCTTTATACACGCCGCGAATGCTGCCCGAGGCATGGTAGGCGTTCGCCGCGCAGCCGCCCGAGCAGTACAGCCGCGCCCAGCAATCGGCGCACTCGGGGCGCGCGTAGGCGTTGCAGGCACGGAAATCCTCGCGCAGCGCCGTGTTCGTCACGCCCTGCCAGATATCGCCCAGGCGATACTTTTCCTCGCCGACGAACTGATGGCAGGGATACAAATCGCCCCAGGGCGTAACAGCCATGTATTCCGTACCCGAGCCGCAGCCGGAAATTCGCTTGTAGACACAGGGACCACCTGTGAGATCGAGCATGTAGTGATAGAAGGTGATGGGCTTGCCCTCGCGTTCGCGCCGCAACATATCTACCGCTAACAGCTCGTATTGCTGCTTCACAATTTCCAGGTCTTCCGCCGTCAACGCGGCCAGATCATCGCTCGCGCATACCACGGGCTCCATGCTCAACTCGGTAAAGCCCAGATCAGCCATGTGGAACAGATCGTTTGTGAAATCCGGATTCCGATGCGTGAAGGTACCGCGCATGTAGTAATTTTTGCCGCCGCGCGCTGTCACCAGCTTCTGAAATTTCGGCACGATACGGTCGTAGCTGCCGTGTCCGGCGTAATCCACGCGCGTGGCATCGTTAATCTCGCGCCTGCCGTCCAGCGAAAGCACCACATTGTTCATTTCGCGATTGGCAAAGTCGATCACATCGTCGTCAATCAACATGCCATTCGTGGTAAGCGTAAAGCGGAAATTCTTGCCGCGCTCGCCCTCCACGCTGCGCGCGTAGCGTACCAGGCGCTTTACGACATCCCAGTTCATCAGCGGCTCACCGCCAAAGAAATCCACTTCCAGATTGGTTCGGCTGCCGGAATGCTCCATCAGGAAATCCAGCGCGCGCTTCCCAACTTCGAAACTCATCAGCGCCCGTTCACCATGATATTTTCCCTGACTGGCGAAACAATATGCACAGTTAAGATTGCAAGTGTGCGAAACATGCAGGCAGAGCGCCTTGATAACATCGCCGCTGCGGGCCTTGAAGGTACCTGCAAGATTTGCGAAGGTATCCGGGCTGTACAGTTTGCCGGCCTGCACCAGCGTCGCCACATCGTCGATGCACTGGCGCAGCTCGTCCTCGGTCACATCCGCGCGATCCGCATATTTCTCCAGCATTGTGCGCACAATTTCATCTGCGCTGTGCTCCGGATACATGGCGATGACGTCGTAAGCGACCTCGTCCACCGAATGAATCGAGCCCGAGCATGAATCCAGCACGATGTTGTAGCCGTTGAGTTTATACTGATGAACCATGGTGGCGTTCCTCCGCTGCGTAAAAAATAATACTAACCATACAAAAGTGCCGCCCGAATCAGGCGGCGCTCTGCTTGTCAAAAAGAGATTTTGACAAGCCTGTGGACGGGGAAGAAAACTCCCCCGCCACTGCCACCCTCTCCAGTTTTTGCTAAAATCTTTCAGATTTCCGGGCACAAAAACTGCAAGGAAACGATTTTTGCTCTGGAAAATAGAATTTTCCGACGCAAAAATCGCCCCGTGCCCACCGTACACGCCGCTGAGCACGACTGGAAGCTCGAGAGGGCTTCGGCCCTCTCGAGCCCTTCGGGGTTTTTCGATAGACTAAGCGCCGCCCGAATCAGGCGGCGCTCTCATTACCCGATACAACAACCCGCGGCCTGAGGCCGCGCACATCGACGCTCTCAAGGAAAGAACGCCGCAGCTTTTGTGAGGGACTGCTTACTTATTCTTGTTCTCGCACTTCTGATTGGCGACGCCACAGCTGGTCTTGCAAGCAGACTGGCAGGAGGTCTGGCATTCGCCGCAGCCGCCGTTCTTGGCGCTCTCACACAGATTACGGGTTTCAAGGGTCTTAATTCTCTTCATCGTCTGCATCTCCATTCTATTGTTTGCCCACGCAAAACGCTTTCATGCGCGGATTTAATCTGAACCAGATTCAGTGTACCACAACGGCATTTTAAAGTCAATCACAAGCGCATGATTTTTGCCGTCGAATTCACATTTAGGCGATCCGATATGCAAGTGCTCCCCTGAACCGCGCCGTACAGCACGGAACGAAAGCACGTGCGCGTCAGTTTTCGCCCAAGTAGGCCTTGCGGACGCGATCGTCCTCGGCCAGCTCGTGCGCGTTGCCAGACATCGAAATCGTACCAGTCTCGAGCACATAGGCGCGATCGGCAATGGACAGCGCCATGCGCGCATTCTGTTCCACCAGCAGAATAGTGGTACCCGCGGCGTTGAGCTCCTTGGCAATATCGAAAATCTGCTCCACCAGAATCGGTGCAAGACCCATGCTGGGTTCATCGAGCATCAGCAGCTTGGGCTTGCTCATCAGAGCACGGCCCATGGCCAGCATCTGCTGTTCACCGCCGGAAAGCGTGCCTGCTACCTGCTTATAGCGTTCCTTCAGGCGCGGAAAGCGCTGATACACATTTGCCAATGAAGCTTCCAATTCTCCGTTCGGACGCGTATAGCCGCCCATTTCCAGATTTTCCTGAACCGTCATCTGCAAAAACACGCGGCGGCCCTCCGGGCACAGCGCCATGCCGTGGGAAACCACGCGATTCGCCGGAACGCCCACGATATTCTTGCCTTCAAACTCGATCTTGCCGGACTTGGGCTTCAGCAGACCCGCCACCGTATTCAGCGTGGTCGATTTGCCTGCGCCATTGGCGCCGATCAGCGTTACGATTTCGCCCTCATTTACTTCAAAGGAAACGCCCTTAATGGCGTGAATGCTGCCATAGTAGACGTGAATATTCTCCACCTTCAACAGGCTCATGTTCACTGCGCCTCCTTCTGCTTGCCAAGATAGGCCTCAATGACGACCGGGTTCTTCTGAATCTCTTCGGGCGTACCCTTGGCGATCAGGCGGCCATAATTCAGCACGGCAATGCCCTCGCAGATACCCATGACCAACTTCATATCGTGTTCAATCAGCATCACAGCAATCTGGAAAGTATCGCGAATCTTGCGAATATTAGCCATCAGTTCCGCCGTTTCAGAAGGATTCATGCCCGCCGCAGGCTCGTCCAGCAGCAGCAGCTTCGGCCCCGTCGCCAGCGCGCGCACGATTTCCAGACGGCGCTGCGCGCCATAAGGCAAGCTGCCCGCCGTGTGGTTTGCCATATCCTGCATGTCGAATATTTCCAACAACTCCAGCGCGCGCTTATGCATTTTCGCCTCATTTTTCCAGTAGGCAGGCAAGCGCAGCACGCCGCTGATGGTGGAATAGGGCATCACATTGTGCAGACCGATCTTCACGTTGTCTTCCACAGAAAGCGTGGAAAACAGTCGAATATTCTGGAAGGTACGCGCAATGCCCGCGCGGTTCATCTGTACGGTGCTCATGCCGGTGGTTTCCTTGCCCTGGAACAGAATCGTTCCGGACGTGGGATGATACACTTTGGTGAGCAGATTGAAAATGGTGGTTTTACCCGCGCCATTCGGACCAATCAGACCGGCGATTTCCGTCTTGCCGATGGTGAGATTGAAGTCGTCCACGGCCTTCAAACCACCGAACTCAATGCCCAGATGGCGGCATTCCAGCGCCGGCACAGAGCCCAGATCACGCTCGGGAATAAACGCCGTACTGGGTGCCCAGGTCATCTTCGTCTTGGTTTCAGACATTTCAGACGCCCCCTTCCCCGGCATTCGCCTTGTTCTTCTTGAGCTTCTCCGCCAACACGCCGCGCCACTGCTTGAAGCGTTCATTGTTCGTGGCGAGCATAACCAGAATCAGCACGATGGCGTACACCAGCATGCGGTAATCATTGAACGCGCGCAGCAGTTCCGGCAGCACAGTCAGCAGTGTGGCTGCGATGATCGATCCACGGATATTGCCGATGCCGCCCAGCACCACGAAGACCAGCACCAGTATTGAAGTATCAAACTTAAACTTGCTGGCGGTAACCGTGGAATAATTCAGCGCGTACAGCGCGCCCGCCATGCCCGCAAGAGAGGCGGAGATGACGAAAGCCATCATCTTGTAACGCGTGGCGCTGATGCCTACGGACTCTGCTGCGATGCGGTTATCGCGAATGGCCATGATCGCACGGCCGGAGCGGCTGTCGATCAGGTTCAACACCACCAGCAGCGAAAACAGAATCAGTACGAAGCCCATGCCGAACGTGGCCAGTTTTTCAGAAATGGCCGCGCCTTGCGGGCCGTTGATCAGCATCTTAAAAGGCATTCCCTGCGCGGCATGCTCCGCATCCTGCACGACGGGATTGTTAAACGCCATGACCAGATGGCCGCCGTCCTGCGCCACATACAGGCAGTTGAGCACATTGCGGATAATTTCACCGAACGCCAGCGTCACGATGGCCAGATAGTCGCCGCGCAGGCGCAGCACCGGAACGCCAATGATCACGCCCGCGATAGACGCCGCAATGCCGCCGATCAGCATGGCCAGGATCAACTTCAGCGTGGGGCTTGTGATGCCCGCCATCATCGACGCAGCCACCGCGCCGACGAAAGCGCCCACGGACATGAAACCCGCATGGCCCAGACTCAGTTCGCCGGAAATACCTACCGTGAGGTTCAGCGAAACCGCCATTACGATATATACGCAAATCGGCACCAGCTGACCCTTGATGGAGCGGGTCAGCGCGCCCGCATTCAGCAGGGACGCCATCACGATGTACGCCGCGATCACCATGGCGTAGGTGATG
>CAKUDW010000100.1 GCA_934645275.1 uncultured Clostridia bacterium | reverse complement strand
GTGCTGGACGCGTTGGAAGCGGCGAATTATCGCGTGCTGGATGTGCTTGAAAGGGGCGGCTGGTGCGCCATGGCCGCGGAGGAAAAGTGAATTCGTTTTATACGAGCGCCGTGGGCGAAGTGGGCGAAGTGTGCCCGCTGACGGCGGAGGACGCGCGGCATGCGTGCAGCGTGCTTCGACTGCGGCTGGGCGACGCTGTATACTGCGTGGATCCGGAGGGCAGGCGATTCGAGGCCGAGATCGCTGAAATATCCGCGGCGGGCTGCGCGGTGCGACTTTTGCAGCCGCTGCCAGATAACGAGGCGCCCGTTTCCATAACGCTCTATCAGGGCTTGCCCAAGGCCGATAAGCTGGAATTGATTGCGCAGAAGCTTACAGAACTGGGCGCGGCGGAAATATGTCCGGTTAGAATGTCGCGTTGCGTGGTCAAGCTGGACGTGCGTGACGCCGAAAAAAAGCGTGAGCGGCTGCTGAAAATTGCGCGCGAGGCTGCCAAGCAATGTAAGCGCGCGCATGCGCCGGAAATCGTTACGGCAATGGACTGGCGGCAGGCGTTATCCGCCATGACGCGGCACGATTTGCTGCTTGTGCCGTGGGAGGAAGCTTCGGGTCTCGGTCTGCGTGCGCTGCATGGCGAAATGCCCGCCGTGCGAGATGTCGGCGTGGTCATCGGCCCGGAGGGCGGCATGAGCGCGGACGAGGTGCGCGCGCTAACGGATATGGGCGCGCGGGCGATCACACTTGGGCCGAGAATACTCAGAACGGAAACAGCGGCCATTGCGTCCTGCACGGCGGTAATGGCGCTTTGGGGAGATTTGGGATGAAGACGATCGCCGTACATACGATGGGTTGTAAGGTGAACCAGTACGATACGCAGGCGATGCTCGAGGCATTTGAGCGGGCAGGGTATCAGGCGGTTTCCATTCGCGAACGTGCGGACGTGTATTTGATCAATACTTGTACTGTGACCGGCACGGGCGATCAAAAATCTGAAAAGATGATTCGCCGCTGCGCGCGGCAGAATCCTCGGGGCGCGATCGTGGTGGCGGGCTGCCTGGCACAGCGCATTCCGGAAGAACTGCTGGCGATGGATAACGTGTATTTGGCCATCGGCGTGCAGCGGCGCGCAGAAGTGGTGCAGCTGCTGGAGCGTGCCGTGGCGAATAACGAAAAGATCAACGCCGTGGCGCCGCTGAAAGGCGCGGGCTTTGAAACGCTGTTCGTGTCCCGCCACGAGGGCAAGACGCGCGCGACCATGAAGATACAGGAGGGATGCGACCGCTATTGCGCTTACTGCATTATCCCTACGGTGCGTGGCCCGGTACGCAGCATGCCGCTGGAGGCCGTAGCGCGCGAAGCGGCGCGACTGGGCGCTGCGGGGTATCGGGAAATTGTGATTACGGGTATTCATCTGGCCAGCTATGGCCGCGGCACGCCGCATACGCTGCTGGACGCGATTCGCGCGGTGCACGACGCTGAGGGCGTAGTGCGCGTGCGTCTGGGCTCACTGGAGCCGCTTACGGTGACGGAGGAATTTGCCCGCAGCCTCGCAGAAATGCCGGGAGTGATGCACCAGTTCCACCTGTCGCTGCAATCGGGCAGCGCAGAGGTGCTTCAGCGGATGCGCAGGCGCTATACGCCGGAGCAATATTTGCAGGCGTGCGCGCTGCTGCGGCGCTACATGCCGGATTGCGCGATTACCACAGATATCATCGCAGGCTTTCCGGGCGAGACAGACGCGGAGTTTGCCGAGACGCTGGCGTTTGTGCGACAGGCTGCATTTGCACGCATTCACGCCTTTCCCTACTCGCGGCGCAGCGGCACGCTGGCAGACAAGATGCCAGAGCAAGTGCCGGAGGCGGTTAAACATGCGCGCACAAACGAATTGATTGCGCTAGGCAACCAATTGGAACAAAATTTCGTCCAAGAGTTGATCGGCAGTGCGCAGAGCGTGCTGTTTGAACAGGCTGTGGGCGAAAATGAGGCCGAGGGCTATACGGGTCAGTATGTTCGCGTTCGCGCGGCGGCCCGTCCGGGCGAGATTCACAATGTGCGCATTGTGAGCGCACAGGAAACGCTGGCCATCGGTGAAATCATGGAATGAGCGGGAGGTGAAAGGAAAAATGGATTGTCTGTTTTGCAAGATCATCGCGGGCGAGATTCCATCAAATAAGGTCTACGAGGATGAATATACTTATGCGTTTCGCGATATCAATCCCCAGGCACCGGTGCATGTGCTGCTAGTGCCGAAAAAGCACATGAGGAACATTCTGGAGTGCGATGCGGAAACCGCCGCACACCTGACGGATGCAGTTCGCAAGCTGGCAAAAATTGAACATGTGGATGAAAACGGCTTCAGATTGCTGACCAACTGTGGCCAGCATGGCTGCCAGTCAGTGCATCACCTGCATTTACATTTGTTGGGCGGTAAGCAGCTCAGCGAAAAGATGGATTAAAAATGGGGAAGCGACAAAGGGGCAGGAAAGAATTGTGAAATTCTTGAAATATAGGCCTGAACCGCTTGACGCTACATAGTTTATGCGCTATAATAATCGTTGTGGCGCACCCCATGCTACATTGGCGTATGCCAGTCCAAACGCGAGGGGAGGGAAAACACATGTCCGAGGTACGGATTCGCGAAAATGAATCATTGGAAAGCGCACTGCGTCGTTTCAAGCGTAAGACCGCTCGTGATGGCATTCTTGCTGAAGCAAGGAAGCGTGAACATTACGAAAAGCCCAGCGTGAAGCGTAAGAAGAAGGCAGAAGCTGCTCGCAAGCGCAAATATTGATGCCAATGAAAGCCCCTTTGGTTTCAAAGGGGCTGGTTTTCTATTTTTCTTTCGTTTAAAATTCATGGATTTTTTGCTTTTTTAAAGCTGCAAATCAATGGTTTCTGAAAGGCATTTCTTTTCAGATATGGATGTTTCGGGCATTTGGAACATAGAATAATATGGGACAGCAAAAATGAAATATTTAATGTTGCTCTGGCCGCACGCAAACGCGCGCTACCAGAATGAATCCATTAAGCTGGCTGAGAGCGAACTCAGACTGATTCTGGATGTATTTGAGCCTCAGGCGCAAATTACTCGCGAATCGTCGCTGGAATTTCCGGCGCTTTTGATCGAACTTTCCAACGAAATGAGCGACGCACTGAAGGCGTGTCTTTCTCGCCATTCATTGATGTATGCGCTCTTTGAATGCCGCGAGGGTGGACTGTTGCAGGTCGCGGGCGGCCGCGCTCCGGCATTTGTAGGTAACGATCTGCCGGGTATTTTGAAATACAAGGGCAAGACCAACGAACTGTTCTTACAGTTGCTGATTAATACAGCCCTGATGTCCAGCAATTTTGCGCGCAGCGGGCGGCAGCGACTGGAGCTGCTCGATCCGATGTGCGGGCGGGGAACTACGCTGTTTGTGGCGGCAAATTATGGCTGGAATGCATCGGGCACGGATATCGACCGCGGTGACCTGGCCGAAGCCGAGAAGTTTCTGAAACGTTATTTTGAATTTCATCGCATGAAGCATGCTCTGAACCGCGAATCCAGAACCACGTCTGGCGGCGGTGTATCGCTGACGTCGTTCAGCTTTGGAAGCACGCCCGAGGCCTACAGAGCGGGCGATGTATGTACGCTTCGCATGGCGAATGCCGATGCGGCGCGTACGCGCGAGGTGTTTGGGCGCGAAAAGATGCATGTCATTGCCTGCGATTTGCCTTATGGCGTGCAGCACGCTGCGGTGGGCGCAAAGCCGGAACAGCTGCTAAAGAAAGTGTTGCCCGCATGGCGGGAGACGCTGAAGAAGGGCGGCGCAGCGGCGCTTTCGTTTAATGCGCAGACACTCAAACCTCGGCTTGTGCGCGAGATTATGGGAGATGCGGGCTTTGAAGTGATGCGCGGCGGCGCATACGACGGCTTTGAGCACTGGGTGGAACAGGCGGTCACACGTGATATTGTCGTGGGCCGCAGATCAGACTAGGAGGAGATATATGGATTATCGCACGCTTCATGCCAAGACGGTCGCAGAGCTCAGGCAGCTCGCCCGCGCCGAGGGTGTGAAAATTCCTGCGGGAACCAACAAGGCATTGATGGTAGAGCTGATCGTGGAAGCCCAGGCGGGTCGAGCCAAGGCGACGGCGCAGCCTGTTGCGGACGCCACGGCGGAAGCCAAGCCTGCACAGCTTACTGCGGTGGTCGTGGCGACGGCCAAGCCTGCGGAGGTCGCGGCGAAGGCCAAGCCTGCGAAACTTGCTGTGAAGGCCGCTGTGGAGGCTAAGTCCATTCAGTCTGCCGCAGCGGAAGAAGCGGCGGCAGCTACGTCAGCGCCCAAGCGTCGCGGACGGCCCAAAAAGAGCGCTCAGGTTACGACTGAAAATGTGCCTGCTCCGCCTGTCAAGGTAGAAAAGAAGGCTCGTACGGCTGCGCCGGTGAAGGCAGTTGTGGCGGAGCAGACTGCGGCTGTCACGCTGGCAAAGGCCGATAGCACCGCCGCGGGGAGCGGAGCTGAAGCCGCGAAATCCGTCATATCGCGCCCCGAAGCGCCGCGCCAGCCTGCGCCTGCTGCGGTTCAGCCGGCTTCCCAGAACGCTGTACCCGCGGACATGCCGCAAAACGCGCAGGAGAGCGCTCAGCCGCCGGCACAGTTCCAGGCGACAAACGCACAGCAACCATCTGCGCCGCTTCAGCGGGCCTATCATCGCCCTCTGAGCACGCAGCAGCGCATGGGAGCGCGTACGCAGCCGGTGGCGCCGAGCTATCGCACGCCGCAGCGCGCGGCAGGACAGTCGCTTCAGCGTCCGGTAAGCCGCTTTAATGTGGAAACACAGCAGGGACGCCCACTGCGTTCGCAGGAGGGCATGCAGAACGGCTTTCGCAGGCGGCCGCAGGAGCCGCGACTGATGGAACCGTCGCATCCTGTGGAGCCGCAGCGCCCCGCGGAGCAGCCGCAACGGCCGGTACAGCCGCAGGCCGCGGCATCGCGCATGCCGGAAACACAGCCCGAAGCACAGGCTCAACCCTGGCGCAGGGCCGCGCTTTCGTCTGAGACACAGCCGCAGGTGGAGGAGCGTCAGGCGCTGAATCCCGCCCTTCCGGAACTCTTGCAGAACGGTGATTGCGGCGATGGCGCGGGCATTCTTGAAATCCATCCTGACGGCTATGGCTTCCTGCGCGCGGAGAATTACCTGCCGGGCAATCGCGATGTTTATGTATCTGCGGCGCAGATTCGCCGCTTTAACCTGCGTACTGGCGACTATGTGGTCGGCAAGACACGCGCGCAGTTGGCGGGCGACCGGTCCGTGGGCCTGATTTATATTAACGAGGTCAACGGCCAAACGCCGGATATGGCACGTTCGCGGCGATTCTTCGATTCGCTTACGCCGGTCTATCCGAACGAACGTTTGCGCATGGAATGCTCTGGACAGAACGATCTGTCGTTGCGATTGATCGACATGATCGCGCCCATCGGCAAGGGCCAGCGCGGCATGATCGTATCTCAGCCGAAGGCGGGCAAGACCACATTGCTGAAGAAGATAGCAAATGCCATTACGACCAATAATCCGGATGTACATCTGATCGTACTGTTGATCGACGAGCGTCCGGAGGAAGTGACGGACATGAAGCGTTCCATTCAGGGCGAGGTGGTATATTCTACGTTTGATGAAGCGCCGGAAAACCACACTCGCGTTTCGGAAATGGTGCTTGAACGTGCGCAGCGGCTGGTGGAGCTGGGCAAAGATGTGGTGATCTTGCTGGACTCCATCACGCGCCTGGCGCGCGCCTATAATCTGGTCATTCCGCCGACGGGCAGGTCGCTGTCCGGTGGCTTGGATCCGGGGGCGTTGCTGCGGCCCAAGCGCTTTTTCGGCGCGGCGCGCAATATTGAAAATGGCGGTAGCCTCACCATCATTGCCACGGCGCTGGTAGATACCGGCAGCCGCATGGACGATATTATTTTCGAGGAGTTCAAGGGTACCGGTAACATGGAGTTGCATCTGGATCGCAGCCTGTCTGACCGGCGCATATTCCCGGCCATCGATCTTTACAAATCCGGCACGCGGCGTGAGGAACTGTTGCTGAATCACGAGGAGCTCGAGGGTACGTATCAGGTGCGGCGCATGCTGTCCAAGGGTAGTCCACAAGAAACCGCTGAGCAGCTGATTTCGCTGGTTGAAAAGACCAAAACCAACGAGGAGTTTTTCCAGAAGCTCAAGGGTTGGATGAATGTGTGTGAAAAGGACGGCTTTAAGTAAGGAAAGGAGAGAACGGACGGCGGCGTTTGAGAAGCTGCCGTCCGTTTGAAGTTATACTTCAGATAGATATGACGGCATGAAGAATATGAAACGTGAGAAGCAACCCATGACGCGCAGGCGGGCCGCCGGCATTGCCGTGGTCTGTGCAGCTATCGCAGTTTCTGTGCTGATTATGTGGCTGGTGGGCGCGCCGCTGGTGCGCTTTGCGTCCGAACCTGAAAAATTTCGCGCCTGGGTGAATGGGCACGGCTTTGGCGGACGCGTTGCCTATGTGGGCATGGTGATCTTTCAGGTAGTCATCGCGCTGATTCCGGGCGAACCGTTTGAAATTGCGGCTGGTTATGCCTTCGGCGCGGTAGAGGGCACGTTGCTCTGTATACTGGCGTCTACGCTCGGCAGCGTCGCTGTATTTCTGCTGGTGCGGCGCTTCGGTATTCGATTGGTAGAGCTGTTCTTTTCAAAGGACAAACTGAAGTCGGTTCGCTTTCTGAAATCTACGCCAAGGCGCGATATGCTGTTTCTGATCATATTCATGATCCCTGGTACGCCGAAGGATTTGCTCAGCTATGTTGCAGGACTTACGGACATAAGCTTTCCTGTATGGCTGATGATTTGCTCGCTGGGTCGCATTCCGTCGATCATTACATCCACCATCGGTGGCAATGCGCTCGGTACAAAGAACTACTGGTTTGCCATCGCCGTATTCGCCGTCACCATGGCAGTCAGCGGCGTTGGAATCTGGATTTACGATCGCATATGCAAGCGCCATGCGGGCGATAAAAAACAGTAGAACCTATTGAGAATTGTCGGCGTCTCATTTAAAGAGCCGCCGACTCACAGAGCTTTGATTCTATTAATTTGTAGCAGTTGGACTCTCTAAAAG
>CAKUDW010000099.1 GCA_934645275.1 uncultured Clostridia bacterium | reverse complement strand
CGGTTGTCGGCCTGCTTTTCCAGACGCTCGCGGATCTCAGTCTTATACTCTTCAACGGTGTTGGCGGTTTCGGAAACTTCCTTCACGAAGTCCTCGTCCAACTCGGGCATTTCCTTTTCGCGGATGCTGTTCACATGTACGTGGAACACCACGGCCTTGCCGGCCAGATTTTCAGCATGATACTGCTCGGGGAAGGTGACGTTTACATCTACGTCCGCACCGGTTTCGGCGCCGACGAGCTGATCTTCAAAGCCGGGGATAAAGGAGCCGGAGCCCAACACCAGTTCGTAGTTATCGGCGGTGCCGCCTTCAAACTGTTCCTCACCCAGGAAACCCTTGTAGTTGATATCCACCTGGTCGTCCAGCTTGGCGGGACGCTCAACGCTCACCCAGCGGGCGGCACGATCGCGCGCGCGCTCGATTTCGGCCTTCACGTCATCCTCGGTCACTTCGTCGACCGTCTTGACGACGCCCAGGTTCTTGTACTGACCCAGCTCCACGTCGGGGCGCACGAACACTTCAACCGTGAACTTCAGTTCCTTGCCGCGGCCAATTTCCTGCACATCCAGTTCAGGACGATCCACGACTTCGACGTTGTGCTCCTTCAGCGCTTCCTGGTAGATTTCGGGGAAGATCGCGTCGAAGGCTTCCTCATAGAAAACGCTTTCGCCGTAGTGGGCCTCAATCACCTTCATGGGCGCCTTGCCCTTGCGGAAGCCGGGAATGCTGATCTTTTTAACCATCTTGCGATAGGCCTTGGCGATACCTTCTTCAAATTTCTCAGGTTCAACGGTAAAGCCCAGCTTGACCTTGTTGGAAGACAGCTTTTCATAAGTGGTAGTCATTTGGATTCTCCTCCTGCCATTGAGCATAGCAATTCAATCTTATGCAGTTTAGCACAATTTCACAGCTTTTTCAACTACCGGATGTAAAATCAAAGTATAGAAATCCTTTATGACGCAACAAAACAGGGAATATTAACAAAATGACCAACCTTGCGGAGGGCACGGAGGATATGTTATAATTGGGGTAAATCTGGAAGAGGCTCTGGGAGGAATACACAAATGATCTATAACGATTTTCACGGCGAAAGTCTGTCCATGCTGGGCTTTGGTGCGATGCGCCTGCCGCAGCTGGAAAATGGCGAAATCGATCAGGTGCAGCTTCAGGAAATGGTGGACAGCGCCATTGCGGGCGGCGTGAATTATTTTGACACGGCCTGGCCGTATCACGGCGGCAAGTCCGAAACCGCGCTGGCAAAGGCGCTTTCGAAATATCCGCGCGAAAAGTGGAATCTGGCCGATAAGTTCCCCGGCCACCAGATCAGCGAGAGCTACGATCCGGCGGCGATCTTTGAACGCCAGCTTGAAAAGTGCGGCGTGGCATATTTTGATTTTTACCTGCTGCACAATGTGTATGAAAAGTCTATGCACACCTATCTCGATCCCCAGTGGGGCATTATCGACTACTTCCTGGAGCAGAAGCGTCTCGGCCGCATTCGCCATCTGGGCTTTTCTACGCACGGCCGCCTGGATTGTATGAAGGAATTCCTGGAGCGCTGTGGAAGTGACATGGAATTCTGCCAGATTCAGTTGAATTATCTGGATTGGACGCTTCAGGATGCGAAGGCCAAATGTGCGCTGTTGGCGCAGTATGGCATTCCCGTATGGGTAATGGAGCCGCTGCGCGGCGGACGGCTGACGAAGCTGACCGACGAACAGATGGCGAAGCTCGGCGCGCTGCGCCCCGATGTGAGCGCGCAGGAGTGGGCGTTCGACTTTTTGCAGAGCCTGCCGAACGTTACGATGGTGCTCAGCGGCATGTCTGCGGCAGGACAGATGCGCGACAACCTGCGTATTTTTGAAAATCGCCGCCCATTGAGCGAGACTGAGCAGGCCGCGCTGCTGGAAATTGCCGAGGACATGAAGCAGTCGCTGCCGTGTACCGGCTGCCGCTATTGCTGTGACGGCTGTCCGATGGGACTGGACATTCCCAAGCTCATTTCCTACTACAACGAGCTGCGCTTTTCCAGCAGCTTTAACGTCAGCATGGGCGTCGAAGCGCTGCCCGAGGATAAGCGTCCAAACGCGTGTATCGGCTGCGGCGCATGCGCGCAGATTTGCCCGCAGCAGATTGACGTGCCCGCGGCGATGGCAGATTTGGCCGATAGACTCAGCAAGATGCCCTCCTGGGCGCAAATTTGCCGCGAACGCGACGAGGCTCAACGCCGCAGTGAGGGCAAGGCCTGATGCGCAGCGTGCTGGTGAGCGCGTGCCTGCTGGGCGCGCGCTGCCGCTATGCGGGCGACGGCAAGCGCCTTGGTGGGCTGGACGCGTTGATGCGCTGCGCACAAATCGTGCCCGTGTGCCCTGAGATCTACGGCGGTCTGCCCACGCCGCGCGCTCCGGCGGAGCGGCGCGGCGACCGCGTGATTAATCGTGACGGTGCGGATGTGACGGCTGAGTTTGAACGCGGCGCGCAGGAAGCGCTGGAGTTGGCGGAACTGTTCGGCGCACGCTTTGCGCTGCTCAAGGAACGTAGTCCGTCCTGCGGCTCGGGCGAAATCTATGACGGCAGCTTTGGCGGCGTGCGCGTGAACGGCGACGGCGTTGCGGCGGCACTGCTGAAGGCGCATGGCGTGGAGGTCTATGGCGAATCGCGACTCGAAGAACTGTTGGCGCGATTGGAAAAAACGGAATAAAGTGGATTTATAGTCCCGCACTGCTGTATTGCAGCTGCGGGACTGTTTCTTTAAAAAACCATAATCAGCAAAGCTGGTGTTGGTGCATTAATAAAAATGTATATTTTTAGAAGGGAAAACTGTGTATTCGTCGAATTTTAATAATAACGTTATGAAACTGCGATTTTAGGAGGCATGGAAACATGAAACGCTATCCCATATTGATCACAATCCTCGCATTGGCAGTTCTGTTGTGTATCTTTCCTACCTGTATCAGCGCTGAAGCGCTGGCAGAACATGTAAACCTGACCGGCGAGCAGGCCAATGCCATTGCCATGTTGAACTATATTACGGTGTTGACGCAGGACATCAATGCTTCGAAGAATAGCCGGCTGTACATGGAAGAGGCGTATTCTTCCCTGATCAACAATACCTACCCCAATGCGGTCGATGGCCGAACGCTCAGCCAGTTGACCGGCCTGCTGGATACTATGGAAAGCTATCGTATGATTGCGGTCAAGCGCGATCGGCTCCAGTACATTTATGAACAGAATCAGGCGCAGGCAATTCGAGCGGCTGTGCCGAATCCGATGGGAATGTTCAGCACAGTACGCTCTTATCGTCCGGGTAAACTCATTGCTTCGATCGCCTACATGGCGATCGATTCAGCTACTAGCTACATGGCCTATACTTCGGAAGCGGATTTGCAGTATTTGAAAGACGGTTGGACGCTGGACGACGAGGAAGCAGCCGTGTTGCATGAAAGTCGCAAGGGTACATTTGCGTACATGATCAATATGGTTGGCGAGTACGATCTGCCCGGCGATCTGACGCTGACGGAGAACAGCGTAGAAGAGTTCGTGAAATGGAAGAATAACGACAATGTCGTTGGCCGGATCCAGTTCTTGGAATCCAATCAGGCGGCGTACCAGTCTTATGGCGGCTACTGGTTGCTGTTGGCACAGAGCTATTATGCCAACGGTGATTATGCAAAATGTCTGAAGGCTGTCGATGCCTATGAGAATGTGAGCACGCGAATTTTCAGGAAGGACTACGAGCTGGCAAAGGCGTTGCCCTTCGCAATTTCGTCGGCAGAGGAAACGTATACCGATGCGGATTATGAAACGATGGCTACGCGCTATGCGCAGATGATCCTGAATAATACCGACCATGACGATTGGGCATTGCGCTATTATGTTGCACAGGTATATATCGACCTTTACGCGCAGACGGGTGACGGGGCGTACCTGAATACCGCATATGACATTGTTTTGGATAATGTAAACTATCTGGTCGGGGAACAGCAGTCGTTGAATGCTGCATACATTGCACCGGTTCAGAAAAACACAGCGCCCAAGGGTGCCACCAAGAAAGAGAAAAAACAGATTGACGAGACCAACAAGGCGCTTGAGGAGATTCGCAAAACGGAGTTGCCACCTGTTTGTGAACCGTTGCTGCTTAATTGTGACCTGCTGTTTGCACTGGCAGAAGAGCTTGATATTTCGGAAAGTGAACGGACTAAAATTGATGGCATTTTGCACTTGAACGGTGAAGCGATTTTTCTGACGGAAGCACTGGATGAACGCTACTGGTTTATTCATGATTCCGCGCTCAACACTGCAGATACCGATATTGAATTTGGCGGAACGGCGCTCATATTGCCCGTCGCATGCTGCACAGAAAATGCTGAGATCACAGTAAGCGTGCAGGAAGCGGATTCGGATGCACCGGTCGTTTTAACGGATTGGAAGGTGGATTCGGTAAAGCGTGTGACGGAGGGAGACATTGCTTCTTATCGTGCAGTCTATACCAGCGATGAAGCGCATCAGCACGAGTGGCTGGCGGATGCGACGATCCAGATCGATATTCAGCCCAAAGCTGGCGCCGACCTTCCAATATACCGCTTTGAGTTTACGACCGAAGGGACTAAAAATGAATGGTACGACTATCTGAAGGTTTGGAAAGGCCATAAGAATAACTGGTATGATTATGCCAAGGTCTGGGAAAACAGCGTTGAGTTTGTGCAGGTGAAATAAATGAATAGAAGAATAGCAACGCTCTTGGTTGTTCTAATAACATTTATCGTGGTAGTGCAACCAGCTGGGGCGTATGGGCGTGATAAACATAATGATGATATAGAATCGGTTTTATTCAACTCAAATAATCCTCAGGATCCATCTGCTTCCGAGATAGTCACAGCGTTGCAATATGCAGTCTTCCTCGCGGTAGACCAATATAACGGAAGTGGAAGTACTGAGTTAGAATGGCTGAGAAGTAAAGGTGTGGATAAACTGCCTCTTTCTGTAAATGAGATAAATTTTACTTCAAATTATGCACACAGAAGTTTTACACACCAAGGCTGGGATTTTGTATATCCAGAGGAAGCACACTGGCCAGTCCGAAAAAGTATTGTAATCAATACTGTCCAACACATGTTATTTTCTAATAATAAGTGGCCTTTGTCATGGTTTCCGTGGCTGTCTAGAAAGACGGATGGAATATCTCAAAGCGAAAAAAGGGATAGCTTCTGTGCGTTTTTGTATTATATTCATATATTGGGCGATCACATAGAGGCAAAGAAATATAACCAATTAGAATATGTTGTTCCGCTTGCTTGCCTTGATGAAACACCCAGCCTGATTTCGGAAATCAAAAAGCACTTGAATATAATGTTCTATGCACAGAAGTCTTCATATACTTATTTAGCTTTAATTGGAGAACTCGATAATTTGGAATCAAAGGCTAAACATCTCATTGGCTCTCAGGGAGGTATCAATACGGAAGAAAGGTTTAAGGAGTATCACCAGTGCGCTGAGGACGTTATGAGTACTTTAAAGGATTTCCTCCCTACGTTATTCAAAAAAGAATCATTCTCAGCGGGTTTATTCAAAAAAAGCGGAGAGACTATGAAATAACGAAGCAACGTTTTTCATAGTCCCTTTTACCTTTCACTTATGATACTTTTCCCCCGTCCGTATGCGCTCGGCGCGGTACAACTGTTCCAGCAGAATTACGCGCATCAGGCCGTGGGGAAAGGTGAGGTTGGAAAAGGACAGCTTATGGTCGGCACGGGCGATGACCTCGTCGGAAAGGCCGTTCGAGCCGCCGATGACCAGCACGGTACGCCGTCCGTCCTGCGCCCAGCACTGCATCATTTCAGAAAGCTTCACCGAATCCGGCGCAGGGGCCTTTACGCACAGCGCGACCACGCGGTCGTTTGGACGAATGCGCGCGAGGATCGCCGTGCCCTCACGCTGCATGATCTGGCGGATCTGCGCAGGACTGGCGTTTTCCGGCTCGCGCAGGTCGTCCAGCTGAAGAATTTCATATTTGCCGTAGCGTGAGAGTCGCTTCAGATACTCGGCGCAGCCTTCCTGCTGCCACTTTTCCCGAAGCTTGCCCACGCAGATAATGCTTGCGTTCATTTATTTTTACCTGTCACAACAGCGCCCCAAAGGTGGTCAGCGCATAGAAGATCAGCAGAAACACGATAATTATGGCGACAGCCCACCGTCCATTGCGGCTGAGCGGTATTTTTTTGCGCGGCATTTTTGGTACGCCGCTCAACAGCGCGCGGATTCTGAACGGGCGCAGCAGAAGAAGCATCAGCCCGCCGAGGAGCAGCATGTTCAGCAGCAGCGAAGCTATGCCGGGCAGACCACCGATAGCGGTGAGCATATCTGCGGTTTCAGCGGCTGCGTTTGAGCCCGATTGAATATAGAGCAGTATAGTCGACGCAGCGTTGTGTACTGTATGGTAGATCATGCCCGCATAGATGCTATTGCAGCACCAAGTCAGATAGCAGATAAGCAGGCCCAACAGAAACTGCGCAGGCGCGCCGTTGAGGGAACCGTGCAGTCCCATGAACAACAGCGACGATATGACCATGGCGTAGCGGGTGCCTTCCGGTTCGAGGGCAGAGAAGATTGCGCCGCGAAACAGGAATTCCTCGCATATGGCGGGGAGCACGGCCACGGTAAATATGCTCAGTATCAGCTCGCTCTTGCCCACGGGCGTAGGAATATTGCTTGTGGGGAAGCTGAGCCCGAGCTTTTGCAGCGGAATCGACCAGAGTACCGTCACATCGGCGGTGACGAACAACCCGACGACTGCCAGCAGCACGATCAGAATCACGTTCGACAGCGACAGCCCGTCAGGGCGGTAGGCCTCCAGCGTTTCAGGTTGACGTCGCACACCCAGGAAGATCGGCAGCACGATAAAGGGCAGGTAGAAGAGCAGGCCGACGATCAGCAGTGTGTGCTGTGCGTCCGCATTCTGAAAAAGCGCACCGCAGAGTATGCTCGAAATGAACAGCCCTGCTCCTGCCAGCAGGTACATTCCCAGCGCCCAGCTGCGCTTGGGGCGCTGCTTCGGCGGCTCATATTGCCGAATGCGAACGATGAGCTTAGACATTGAAGCGGAACAGCGTCACGTCGCCGTCCTTCATCACATAATCCTTGCCCTCGCTGCGCACCAATCCCT
>CAKUDW010000098.1 GCA_934645275.1 uncultured Clostridia bacterium | reverse complement strand
GCCTTACGCCTTATGATTTTGACGAAATGGATCTGCTGAGCCGCCTTGCCGCGCCCTCGGCAAAGCATCTGCTGGGTACGGACGAGGCGGGGCGCGATGTGCTCACGCGCATGCTCTACGGTTCGCGCGTGTCGCTGCTGGTGGGCGTCGTACCCACGGTGGTCTCCATGCTGATTGGCGCGCTTCTGGGCATCGTGGCGGGCTTTGTGGGCGGACGCACGGACGCGGTGATCATGCGCATTGCGGATATCATGTTGGCGTTTCCGTCCATGCTGCTGGCCATGGTCATCATGTACACGCTGGGCGATGGCATCATCAATATTTTTCTGGCGCTGGCGTTGGTAAACTGGGCCAGCGTGGCCCGCATCGTGCGTGCGGAAACGCTGAAGCTGAAGGGAAGCGAATATGTGGAAGCTGCACGTTCCATCGGTGTGGGGCGTTTTACCATCATGCTGCGCCACATTCTGCCTAACTGTATCCCGTCGCTGATCGTGCTGTTCACGCTGAATATTCCCTCGGCTATACTGTCGGAAAGCTCACTGAGCTTCCTGGGCATCGGCATCAAGGCGCCGCAGGCCTCGTGGGGCCTGATGGCCAGCACTGGCCGTCAGTTTTTGTACAGCCAGCCATGGCTGAGCCTTTCGCCCAGTCTGGCCATCATGCTGATCGTGCTGGCGTTCAATTTTCTGGGCGACGGTCTGCGAGATGTGTTGGACCCGCACCTGAAGAACCAGTAGAGGGGGAGGGAAGCACATTATGGAAAAAAACACACTGCAAGTGGAGCATCTCTGTACCAGCTTCTTTACCCAAAACGGCGAGGTAAAGGCTGTGAACGACGTGTCGCTCACCGTGCCCAAGCGCAGCATCATCGGCATTGTGGGCGAATCCGGCTGCGGCAAGAGCATGACGGCGCGTTCTATTATTCGACTGTTGAAGTATCCGGGCAAAATTGTGAGCGGCCGCGTGTTGCTGGCCGATAAGGACCTCACAGCGCTGTCCGAGCGAGACATGGCCGACGTGCGCGGCGAAGAATTATCCATGATCTTTCAGGAGCCCATGACAAGCCTGAATCCGGTGGTCAAGGTGGGTAAGCAGGTGTGCGAGGTGGTCATGCTGCACCGCAAGGTGCGCGCGAAGGAGGCGAAAGCGGAGGTGCTGCGCATCTTCCGTAAGGTGGGCATTTCCGAGCCCGAGCGTCGCTACGAATGCTATCCACACGAGCTGTCCGGCGGCCTGCGCCAACGCATTATGATCGCCATGGCGATGATTTGCCGTCCTAAACTGATTATCGCTGATGAACCGACCACGGCGTTGGATGTGACTGTGGAGGCGCAGATTTTGCAGCTGATGAAGAACCTGCGCGATGAAATTGGTACCAGCATCATTCTGATTTCCCATAATCTGGGCGTGATCGCGCAGGTGTGCGACTACGTGTACGTCATGTACGCTGGCCGCGTGGTGGAGCAGGCAGAAACTTTCGAGCTGTTCGACCATCCTGCGCACCCCTATACCCGCGGGCTGATGAACGCCGTGGCTTCGCTGGACGGCGATTCACCGCTGCTGGACACGATTCCCGGCGTGGTGCCGAACCTATTGCACCTGCCCGAGGGATGCAGTTTTTCCCCGCGCTGTGACCGCTGTACCGAAGCTTGCAAACGAGCCATGCCGGAGCTCGCGGAGATCGCGCCCGGACACATGACACGCTGCATTAACACCACGGAGGGCTGATATGGATAGAGTATTGCTTGAGGCCACAGGCCTTTCCAAGGAATTTCCGCTGAAAAACAGGAAGCGGGTACATGCTGTGTCCGATGTCTCATTGCAGATTTTCAGGGGCGAAACGCTGGCATTGGTGGGTGAATCCGGCTGCGGCAAGTCCACACTGGGCCGCACATTGATTCGGTTGCTGGAGCCGACGGCGGGAAAACTGCGCTTTGAGGGTGCGGATATCAGCGACATGAGCGAACGCGAATTCCGCCCATATCGCCGTCGCATGCAGCTGATTTTTCAGGACCCCTACGCCTCGCTCAATCCACGCATGACGGTGCGAGATATCGTGGCAGAGCCGCTGAAAACCTATAAGATTTGCCCGAACGAGGGCGAGACCACGCAGCGCGTGCTTGATTTGCTCAAGGCAGTGGGCATTCCCGGCGAGTTTTTATATCGCTATCCGCACCAGTTTTCCGGCGGCCAGCGCCAGCGCATCGGCATTGCGCGCGCCATCGCGCTGGATCCGTCGCTGATCGTGTGCGACGAGCCGGTTTCTGCGCTGGATGTTTCGGTGCAGAACCAGATATTGAACCTGCTCAAGCAGCTTCAACAGGAACGTGGGCTGACCTATCTGTTCATCAGTCATGATTTGTCCGTTGTGCGCTTTATTTCAGATCGCGTGTGCGTGATGTTCCTGGGCTGCCTGTGCGAGGTGGGGGACACGCAGGCCATTTATGCCCAGCCGATGCACCCCTACACGCGCTTCCTGATCAACGCCATTCCCAAGGCGAATCCGCATGCGCGTGCGGACGAGCGCCTGTTGCTCTCCGACGAAATCCCCAGCCCCATCGACCCACCGTCTGGTTGCCGCTTCCATACGCGCTGTCCCTATGCTTGCGAGCGTTGCCGCGCGGAAGTGCCCGTGCTGCGCCCCGTATCGGGTCGCCTGGTCGCCTGTCATCGGGCGGATGAGTTGGAGCTAAATGACTGAAAATGTATAAGAGGGGCTGCCGTTCGAGAAAACGGCAGCCCCTCTTTAGCTTGTCAAAAAAGGTTTTGACAAGCCTGTGGACTGGGAAACAAGCTCCCCGCCACTGCCACCCTCACCAGTTTTTGCTAAAATCCTTCGGATTTCCGGGCGCAAAAACTGCATGGAAACGATTTTTGCTCTGGAAAATAGGATTTTCCGCCGCAAAAAACGTCCGTGCCCACCGTACACGCCGCTGGGCACGATTGGAAGCTCGAGAGGGCTTTAGTCTTCTCGAGCTCTCCTTCCAATCAATACTCGGCGTAGATTTCGTTGAGCCGATCTGCCAGTGTGGCAAAATCAATCCTGTCCTTGGCATAAGCGGCAAGGGCGTCATTGCGGCGTTCCTCCGCCCAGCCGGATAGCCTGCCAAGCCAGACGTCGCCTACGTTTTCGCGATAGATCTCGATTTGCTTTGGCGTTGCCGCTCCCTTGCTCCAGGCCGCCAGCTCCATGGCGGGCGTGGCGAAATCCCAGCGCAGGCGCTCGGAAGCGTATTCATCATTTGTCAGCTTCGAGCGCATGTAGCTGTATGCTGCCAGCTTTGCATCCGCATTCGCGTTCGGATTGATGCGCTCAAGATAGCAGCTTCCTCGCGATATTTTCGCGTCCTCGGGACGTATCTTCAGCGTGATGCCGCACCTGTCTTCAGCTTTATATCCCGGTTCATATGTACTGCCGCCGCTTTGCCAGTAGATCAATATATTTTCGGCATCATCATCTTCGACGTATCGCAGCGCGTTGAAATCAATGTGCTCGAGGGCCTCCATCGCCTTCCGGAAGTCTGCGCCGCCGAAGTCCATCTTCATGCCCCGCGCCGCCCAGTTCCTTGCAAAGCTTTCCGTCAGCTGCTCTGTCAGCGACTGCCTAATGTTCGCATGCTCCGTGTAAATCGCATATTTGTCCGCGGCTGCGCTGTGGGAGAGCCTGTCCAGCGTTTCGACCAGCTCGAGCCAGGTTTCGGGCGCTTTGCCCAGCCCAGACTGTGCCCAGCACGCGGGGACAATCTCCACATCGGAATAGGCGCAGAATGCGCCGCATGGAAAAGCGATGTACATATCGGCTTCCGATACATACTTGCGCGCGCCTTCAGGCATGCGGTCGATCTCCGCGCGAACCATCTCGTCCATGATGGGCCGGCCCCAATTCGCGCTGTGCAGCGGGCTTTCATCGGTAGAGTACATTTCTACAATGTCCGCCGTGGCTTCGCCGGAAATCAGCGCCTGCGCGTAGTCTTCTCCATATTTATCAATGGAATCGGAATCCTCTATCAGCGTGAGACCGGGATTCGCCGCGCGGAAATCCGCATCCACGCTGGCGTCAATTACGCCGCCTACCATCAGCTCCGTCACCGCGCCAAGCTGAACGTCAAAATTGAAGACCTCGACATCGCCGCTGATGATGGCGTAGCTGTTTTCGCCAATCAGTAGACCGTTACCCTCGCTACCGCCAGACAGAGCCACGCGCTCAGCATTTTCGATGTCAAAGTGTGTTGCAGCGTAGATCGCAGCGTCTCGCTGGAAATAGAGCGTGTCGGTATCGGCGCAATAGGCGAAGCTGTTGGGACGATTGCCTTCGCCGAACATGGCCAGACATTTGCTGTCGCCGTTCGCGCCAATATGCCATATTTGCACGGGCAGTTCCTGCGTGGACGTGGCGAGAAATACTTCGCCGTCGCCAAATAGTTCGCAATCAGGGCTTTCGCTGTTTTCGATGGGCAGCGGCAGTTCTGTCAGCTCAAAGCCCGTCAGATCGCAGGCGAAAAAGCGCGCGCGACCGTTGCTGAAGCTGAAACCGTTCGTTTCGGGCAGTGAATAGCCGGTTGCAAAGTATAGCTTTCCGTTTCCGGCGGCGGCGCTTTGCACGTAGCAGTCATCTGTGCCGTCTGCGAACAGCTTATCGCCATCAAAGCTCGCCAGTTCATCCACGGTGAACGTTCCATTCCCCTTGAGCTGTACGCGGCCGAGACCTAAACCGTCAAAGCTGTCGCCCAGAAAAGACGGCCCCTTATATTTGCCAGCCGCGCCAGTGCGTTCCTGCGTCGCTAAATCTACATAGCCGGTCTTGTAGAGCGCATAGAGCCTGCCGTTGTAGACCGCCAGCTGTGCCAAGCTGCGCGCGCCCCTGTTCTTCCATTCGTAGCGAATCGGCTCAGCGGCGGTATCCTCGCGCAGCACGAGCGTTTCATTTTCTTCCACCAACAGCAGTTGTCCATCGTAGTTCACGCCGCCGGTGATGTGTGCGGTCAGAGGCTCGTCGCCCCAAAAGCTGGGCGTTTCGATGACCATCCCCGTCAGTACGCCCGCAGCCCAGCTTCGTATCTCCGGGGATGTGGCCAGCGCTACGCCCACGCTGACAGACAGTGCCGCGATCAGGGCAACCGCAATCTGCGCCGCCCGCGGCAGCCTGTTTTGAAGAAACGCTTTCGTGCGCTCTATGCGTAATCTGCGCCCAAGCTTCTTTTCGAACCGTGCAATTTGGGGATTCCGGGCCACATTTTGAATTCGCTCGTGTATCATTGCCATTTCCTCCTGTTCTATTTGCTGGAACGCGAGGTTGAGCAGCGCGGCCTGGTAGGCTTCTTCAAGCGCTTCCATGCTGTGGTTGGGAATGAAGAAATTCTGCTTCATCATGCTTCTACCTCCATGAGAAGTTCAAATACTTTTCTGCGCACGCGGCCAATCAGTGAACGGACGGTACTGGCCTTAATATTCAGAATCGCGGCAATTTCTGCGTCCCCCATACATTCATAATACTTCATGCGCAGCGCCAGCGCGTCGCGCTCTGGCAGGCTCTGCAGCGCCTTTGCCAGAGCTTGCACCTGCGCCTGGTACATAAGCTTCGCGTCTACGGCCGCGCCCTCGTCTGGCAGTATGCGGATTTTCTCTTCTGCATCGCCGGTGTAGAGCTTGCCGTCCCTGCGAAGCTGTCCGATCGCTTCATTGCGGACGCATGTAAGCAGGTACGAACGCAGGGAGGCCTGATTGCAGTGGTGAAGCAGGTCGATGCGGTCGATCAGCTTCAGCATGACCGCCTCCACGGCATCCTCCGCGCGCTGATGGTTTTTCAGCAGATCCTTCGCCTTTTGCAGCATCGCCGCGTAATTCTGCGTGTACAGCCGCTCTATGAATTCCCGATCGCTCTCGTTTTCGATGGCCAGTATTGCCCAGCTAAGCATGAACCGCCACTCCTTTTCACGTTCTATAATTAAGATGCGCGAACAACCCAAAATGCAGCAGAAATGCCGCAATATTTTTTCTATAATTCAAGTTTATCATTTCAAGAATATAAAAACAACGGAGAATTTCAGCAACGCCCAGCAAAAACATCGCGAATCCGCACCCAATTCCGCGAAAGACATAGAATGCACTGTGGGCGGCCAAAGCCCCCAGCCTAAGAATCAAGGAGGAGTGGATATGTCATTTTTTTCCTACAAGAATGCGAACGCGGATTCTTGTCCCGGCGATGTGAAGGGGAACATCCTCAATGGCCTGAACAAGCGCGTGTGCCTCCAGGTGAAGAACGTGTACGATTCGTGCCTGTCTCAGCAGCAGTTGGACGATGAAGTGGTTTCCATCGAAAACATCGTGCCCGTGCTGCCCGGCAGCAGCTGCAAGTCTACCAGCGCCAAGGCCTGTAACTGCAGCTGCACGGACAACAAATGCACCTGTTCCTGCCCCAGCTGCGGCACGAACATTTCCCATGCCGAGGCCGTGGAAAACGCGGAAAGCAGCAGCTGCCCGTTGCCCCAGCCCTATGGCTCCTGGACGTTTGAGAGCTGCCGCTCGTCCACCACGGCGGGCGCAATTTCCAACCTCAGTATCGAGCGCATGTGCGATCGCCCGCAGTATGCTCGCGTAAAGTGTACGGTCGATGTGCCAATCGACGTGCTCTTTGTGGATCAGCGTTGCCAGGAATGGATGGGACAGGCCACCATTAAGGTGGATAAGGACGTCCTGCTCTGCATTCCGGACGATTCCGTGATTCCTTTCACGCTCGAAAGCCTTGTGAGCGCAATTTGCGTATCCGGCACTTACATCGGTTCCTGCACTTTCGAAATCACCGTCTGCGTCACCGTCGTGCTGAAGGTACTGGCAGAGGTGGACATCATGGTTCCCACATATGGCTTCTGTGAGATCCCGCCGTCTGAAGAGTTCGCAGAAAATATATGCGATGAATTTTTCTCCCTGCCCTTGTTCCCGCAGTCCTCCTGCGCCTTTGAGCAAGTGGATGGTGATACCGCTTCCGCCACGGCTGCGACTGGCGGCAGCTACACCTGCGGTTCCGTGGCCGCGAGCAACAGCAGCGGCGCGCGCTGCACCTGTTCCAACTGCGGCACCACCTGCCTGTCAGGGAACGGCTCGCTCTGCCCGCGCTGCGGCTGCACGATGACCGGCGTTTCCTAACCGTTACATCGTACATCTGTCCGATAAAAAGGCGCGCGCGAAGGGGAATTCCTTCGC
>CAKUDW010000097.1 GCA_934645275.1 uncultured Clostridia bacterium | reverse complement strand
GTCCGACGCTGGCGCGCACCGCGCCGCGCCGCAGCGTACCCAAAAAACGATGCGCGCCCGGCGCACAGTGAAGCCCACCTCGCACAGCGATATTGCGCCGCGCCAGCGCATCTGCCGCCTCGCTGGATGAAAGATCGCCCAAATTGAAACTCACGATGCCTGCGCGCGCAGCTTCGTCATCCGGTGAATAGATTTCTACGCCATGTATTCTTCGCAGCTCCATATAGAGTTGGCTGGTGATTTCGCGTTCGCTCATCATGATTCTGCTCAGATTATCGCGGACATAATCAATGCCTCGCCATAGACCGGCAATGCCTGGCAGGTTCAGCGTGCCAGCCTCGTAGCGTTCGGGCGGTTCGGCGGGCTGAAGCATGCTGTCGGACTCGGTGCCGGTGCCGCCCTCACGCAATGCATTCAGCGTTATACCGGGACGAATATATAGCCCGCCCGTGCCCTGCGGCCCCAGCAGTGATTTATGACCGGGGAAGGCATAGAAGCTGCATCCGAGCTTTTTCACATCCACCGGCATGCCGCCTAGCGCCTGTGCGCCGTCAATAAGATATTGAATACCATGTGCGTTTGCAAGCTGCCCGATGGCGGCTACGGGCTGAATTGCTCCCGTTACATTTGAAGCGTGCGTCACGGCGATTAATCGCGTGGTTTTCCGCAGGTGCTTTCGAATATCTTCCGTATGAATGAAGCCGTCCGGCCGCGGTGAAACCAGCGTGAGCTCGATTTGCCCGCCGGCATGCAGCATGCTCAACGGCCGCAATACGGAATTGTGTTCCAAAAGCGTTGAAATAACATGGTCGCCGCGCCGCAGACAACCTTTAATTGCGAGATTCAGCGCGTCCGTGCAATTAAAAGTAAAGGCGACGCTGTTGCTTTGCTCTGCGTCGATAAGTTTTGCCGCGGCCTCGCGCGCGGCGTACACGCAATGTGCAGCTGCCAGTGCGGGCGCATGTGCCGAACGTCCGGGGTTGGCGTTGTATTCCACGAGCGCGCGTCGCACCTCGTCAATCACTACCTGCGGCTTTGGGCTGCTGGTAGCGGCGTTGTCTAGATAGATATACATGCCTTACATTCCTCCTTCACGCGCGCGGGCAATTCGGCGTACAATAGAATACTTGCCCCAGTGCTGCGTTCAGAACCAGATTTTAAAGATAAAAGGGGGAATCCGGGCATGATGGAGAATTATGGCATCGCTGCCTTCAGGTCACGCCAGCAGGTATTGCGCTTTGAGGATGCGCTGAGAAGGGAAGGCCTGCGCGTGGGCGTGGTCACAACGCCTCGGGCGGTGGCGCTTGGCTGCGGGCTTTCAGTACGCTTTGAAATGGAGGATGCTGAAAGCGTGCGCCGCGTACTTTGGCGCGAGAATCCCGGAAATCTGATCGGGCTCTATCGCGTGGAACATGGCGGCGCGCGGCCCACTGTAATGCCGCTGCGACGCTGAACAGGGAATGCGTGAAGATAAGAATTGTCGACGTATTCCTTCGGAATCCGCCGACCCGCGCAACCGCTTCGCGGTTCGCTAATTCCTACTCATCAAGAATTGTCGACGTATTCCTTCGGAATCCGCCGATTCGCAAAACGCCAATTCTTACCCTTTAAAAAACAGAGCTGTGAAAGAGCATTTCGCTTTTTCACAGCTCCAGTCAAAATCAGGCCTTTTTTACCTTGGGGCCCTTGGGCGTGTCCTCAATGATGTAGCCACGAGCGAGCACTTCGTCGCGCAGGCGATCAGCCTCGGCAAAGTTCTTCGCCTTCTTGGCCTGTACGCGCGCCTCAACCAGCGCACAAATATCCTCTGGCGTGGTATCGAACGGCTTGGACAGCAATCCCAGCACGTCTGTCATGATACCCAGATACTTTAATCCTTCCTCAAGCACGGCCTTGCAGGGCGCATTTGCATCGGTAAACTGCGTGTTCATATCGCGCACATATTCAAAGATCACGCCCAGCGCATCCGCCGTGTTCAAATCGTCGCACATTGCATCGTCGAAGCGATCTATGGCTTGCTTGGCGCGTTCCACGAAGGCTGCTTCAACTTCGTTCATTTCGCGTTCCGGCGCGCTTTCAAGCATGAAAATGGCATTGTTGCGCGCAGTGTACATGCGATCAAGCGAATTTTTCGCTGCAATGATCAAGTCGCGGGAAAAATTGATCGGGCTCCTGTAATGCGCGGAGAGCAGGAACATGCGCACAGCCTCTAAATCGTATTCACTGGCGATATCGCGCACGGTAAAGAAGTTGCCCGCAGACTTGGACATTTTCTTGTTATCTACGTTGATATGGCCATTGTGCATCCAGTATTTGGCGAAGGGCTTGCCGGTTGCACCCTCGGACTGCGCAATTTCATTTTCATGATGGGGGAAAATCAGATCCACGCCGCCGCAGTGAATGTCAAAAGTTTCGCCCAGATATTTCATGCTCATCGCCGAGCATTCGATGTGCCAACCAGGACGACCCATGCCCCAAGGACTCTTCCACGCGGGCTCGCCGGGCTTCTGTCCCTTCCAGAGCGCGAAATCCATCGGATGGCGCTTGATGTCGCCGACTTCGATGCGCGCGCCGGATTCCAGATCATCCAGATTCTGACCGGTCAGCTTGCCGTAATTGGCGCGCCAGGCCTGCGTATCAAAATACACGTCGCCGTTGTCCGTGCGATAGGCGAGCCCCTTGTTTTCCAGCTTTTTGATCAGCGCAATGATATCGCCGATGTGTTTTGTGGCACGCGGATGCACGTCGGCGCGCTTCACGCCCAGGGCCTCCGCATCCTTGAAGTATTCAGCAATGTACTTTTCGGCGATGGCTTCTACGGTGGTACCCTCTTCGTTGGCACGGCGAATCATCTTGTCATCGATATCAGTAAAGTTCTGCACGAAGGTTACGTCATATCCCAAATGCACGAGAAAGCGGCGCAGCGTATCAAAAATCACGAACGGGCGCGCGTTGCCGATATGAAAATAATTGTAAACCGTGGGACCACAGGCGTAGATGCCCACGTGGCCCTCCTTAATCGGCACCAATGGTTCTTTTTTGCGGCCGAGCGTATTAAAAATATACATGGTTTTCATTGAAATATCCCTCCTGATAAAAATACAAAAGCCGCGCCCCAAACAGAGGCGTGGCCGCGGTTCCACTCTGCAAATTCACTCTATCGGCGCTATCGGGCCGAACCGCCCCACATTGCATGGGGATGCTTCCGGGCGCACATTCGGCACTCCGCACATGCCGCATTCGCTTACAGCCCATGGCGAACGCTCTCTTTGGCAACAGGGTGCTTACTATTCCCGTTCATGGCAATTCGATGATATCACAGCTCGTTTTGCTTGTCAAGCAGCACAAGCTGCCCACCAAGTAGTATTTTGCGCAGGCTTTCATGGATTTTGCCGTTCGTGGCCAGAATATTGCCGGTCACAAGTGCATTTTCGTTGTCGCGCCAGCCACTCACCAGACCGCCAGCCTCGCGCAGGATGACCACACCCGCTGCAATATCGTATATATGCAGATTCAATTCGAAGAAGCCTTCGCAGCGGCCGGTAGCCACGCAGCACAAATCATAGGCGGCAGAGCCGGAGCGGCGCATATCGCTGACATTGCGGGTGAGTAAAGGCATGCGCTCCATCACATATTCATTGGCCCAGGCATCCCGATGACAGAATGACATGTGCAGAAACGATTCGCGCAGCACGCTTTCATCGGAAACATGTACAGGCACGCCGTTGCGCGTCGCGCCTTCACCCTTCACACCTGTCCACATCTCGTTTGTCGGCGGACAGTACACGCAGCCCACCACCAGTTCGCCGTGCAGCTCATAGGCGATGGAAACGGTGTAGAGCATTTCACCCTTGAAAAAATTAGAGGTGCCGTCGATGGGATCGACGATCCAGCGGCCGTCGGCAATCTCGTTGCCGCCTTCTTCTTCGCCGAAAAAGCCGTCATCGGGACATGCGTCCAGCAAAATGGAGCGAATCAGTTCCTCGCTCTTGACATCCATTTCAGTCACAAAGTCATTTTCCGCCTTGTGGCGCGCAGGGGTATGCGGATGGTTCAAAAGCATTTCTCCGGCGGTACGGGCGGCCTTTTCCGCCAGCAGCGCTTTTTCGCGCAGCGTCATTTTATGCATCTCCAATCTTTATGGTAAATAGTTGGCATGGCGTTTCAAATGTGCTATAATTATAGCATATTCGCTTCGGAAAGGATGTTTATTTTTCATGAAATTGGTATCCTGGAATGTCAACGGCCTGCGCGCTGTGATCGGCAAGGATTTTTACGAGAGCGTCGCGCATATGAACCCGGATGTGCTCTGCTTGCAGGAAATCAAGATGCAGAAGGGGCAGTGCGAGGTGAACCTGCCGGGCTATGAGGCACACTTCTGTTGTGCCGACAGGAAGGGCTATTCGGGCACGGCGGTGTTTTCTCGGGTGCCGATCAGTGAAGTATCCTTTGGTATCGGCATCGATTTGCACGACCATGAAGGCCGCGTAATTACCTGCGACATGGGGGCATTCTATCTGGTATGCTGCTATACGCCCAATTCTCAGGATGGCTTGCGGCGTTTGGATTACCGCATGAACTGGGAGGACGATTTCAGGGAATACCTGATGAAGTTGGACGGAGAAAAGCCGGTGGTGCTCTGTGGCGATTTGAACGTGGCGCACCAGGAAATCGACCTGAAGAATCCGAAGCCAAACCGCATGAATCCGGGCTTTACCGACCAGGAGCGCGAGAAAATGACGCAGCTGCTCAGCAGCGGTTTTATAGATTCCTTCAGGTTTCTGCATCCGGATGAAATTAAATACAGCTGGTGGAGCTACCGCATGAAGGCACGGGAGCGGAACGCGGGTTGGCGTATCGATTATTTTATCGTGTCCGAGCGCGCGAAGGGCTGGATTAAATCCGCTGAGATTTATAATGATATATTCGGCAGCGACCACTGCCCGGTATCTGTGGAGCTTGAAACGGTTGAGATTTAAAAATGGGTGTTTTAGCTCTTGAAAACACAATGATTGTTTTATAGAATAGAAGCGGGGGTTGGCAAATGAATCGAAAGAGAATAAAATCCGCGCTGCCCATCTACGGCGCGGCGGCGATTTGGCTGTTGATGGGGTTTATTTGTCCGCGGATGCTGTTGAAACTCTGGTTCATATTTTTGACAGCGCTGCTCAGCGCCGTTGCATATTTCGGGCTTTCGAAGCTGTTTCCGGGGCGCGAGGTTGAAATGCGCGCGGCGGCAGATTCTGGCGATGCGGCCATCGACGCGCTGATCGAAGAGGGACGAGCTGCGCTTGATAGGCTCAGCGCTGCGGGCGCGTCGTTTCAGAGCGCAGCTATCGTGCAGAATCTTGCCCGCATGTGCGCCGCTGGCGAGGAAATATTTAAGCTGCTGGAGCGTGATGTTTCCAAGGCGTCCGCCGTGCGCAAGTTCATGAATTACTACCTGCCTACGGCCGATAAGCTGGTGGAGACTTACCGCATGCTCCGCGACACGCGCAGCGGCGGTGAAAACATCAACCGGGCGATACGTTCCGTAGAAAACAGCCTCAATATGATTGCGACGGCTTTCGAAAAACAGCTGGATAACCTGTATAAGGATAAGACGCTGGACGTCGAAACGGATATTGACGTTCTGGAAACGATGATGGCTGCGGACGGACTCATCAATGGAACCGGCATGAATTTGGGCAATGTACATGAAGCTGCATCTGCCGAAGCGACACAGGATATGAAATGATAGACGGAGGTATATAACGACATGTCTGATGAAATTAAGCTTACGCTCAATCCCGTAATGGAAGCCAAAGCCGCGGTGGAAGAGGCAAATGCAGCGGTTTCAGCTGCTGCTGAAACTGCGCAGAACGCTGAGGAGGAGCAAAAGGTTCAGGAACCTCAGTTTACAGAGGCCGAGCAAAAGGTGATTGATGAATTTGCAAAACAGATTGACGTGACTGATTCCAAGCTTGTATTCTCCTATGGCGCTGCCGTTCAGCAGAATATTTCTCAGTTTTCGGATGCGGCGCTGAAAAATGTCAAGACCAAGGATTTGGATGAAATCGGCGATGAGATAGCGAAACTTGTGACAGAGCTCCGTGGCTTTAGCACAGAAGATGAAGCGCCGAAGGGCTTTCTCGGATTGTTTAAGAAACAGCGCAATTCCGTAGAACTGATGAAGGCGCGCTACGATGATACTGAAGTCAACGTAGATAAAATTGTGCAGGCGCTGGAGGATCATCAGGTACAGCTGTTCAAGGACATTGCCATGCTGGATCGCCTGTATGAGCAGAATCTGAAGTACTTCAAGGAGCTTTCCATGTACATTGCCGCGGGCAAGCAGCGGCTGGAATCTTTCCGCGCAAACGAATTGCAGCAGGCCTATGATAAGGCCAACGCTTCCGGACTTCCGGAGGACGCGCAGGCTGCAAAAGACATGAGCGACAAGGCCGATCGCTTCGAAAAGAAGTTGTACGATCTGGAACTTACACGCAATATTTCCATTCAGATGGCGCCGCAAATTCGCATGATCCAGTCCAGCAATCAGTTGATGGCCGAAAAGATCCAGACCTCCATCGTGAACACCATTCCGCTCTGGAAGAGCCAGATGGTGATGGCGTTGGGCATTGCGCATACGCAGAAGGCCATGGAAGCCCAGCGCTCCGTGACGGATCTGACCAATGAACTGCTTCAGAAGAACGCGCAGAAGCTGCACATGGCTTCCGTGGAATCTGCACGCGAGGCCGAGCGCGGCATCGTGGATATCGAGACGCTGAAAAAGACGAATCAGCAGCTGATCGAAACCATGGATGAAGTGCTCACTATTCAGCAGCAGGGCAAGGAAAAGCGCCGCAGTGCCGAAAAGGAACTGGCCGAAATTGAAACTCAGCTGCGCCAGAAGATTCTGGAAATCCGGCAGTGAGCGGCAGGGTAGAGGGAGAACATCGAATGCAGTTTAAGGAAAATCGCAGACTTGCCTGGGCAGTGCTCGGCGTCTGTGTGGTTGGCAGTATATTTGGTCTTGGCGGCTATGGCATTGCCCGTGAGCAGACAAGACTGGTAGAGGTGTTTAATCAGGGCGCGGAAGCGGGCGAAACGACGCGCCGCAGCATGGATGCCTATCTGGATCGCGCCGCAGATTGCGCCCGCATCATGGGCAGCGAGGTTCAGCTGCTGCTGGGTACAGATAACGCGACGGCACAGGAAATGATCGATCTTGCGGGCGCAATTTCAGATGGCAACGATCTTGAAGCGCGCTATATGGCGTACAGCACGCTTCAAAAGGATGCGGATCTGTTGTACAACGC
>CAKUDW010000096.1 GCA_934645275.1 uncultured Clostridia bacterium | reverse complement strand
CCCTCGCTCTGCGTGGATCGCTCAACGTTATATTCAATTCCACGCCGCTTCAAGAGCATTTCGACGGCCGAAAGCTTTTCAAGTGCGTGGCCATGGCCGGAGTTCGGATTCAGAATCAGTGTGTACATCGCTGCCGTATCCTCTGTATTTCATATATTCCCTCATATTATTTTAAAAAGCTACGTGCATTTTGTCAAGCATTGCTTCGACTCAGTTCTACATAAATATTCACTTTTGCATCTGTGAAGCGCGCGTGCCAGTCATATTCCATCCATGACTTTAGCGTCAAAAAATTGGTCGCCGCATATTCAGCAAAGCCGAAGGGTTCCGCGCCCAGCGCCTGCATTTTTGAAATCAGCGCCTCTATATCTGTTTTCAGCTGCGTTTCAAGTCGGTCCTTATCTGGTACACGCTCGGTTACAGCGGTTTCAAGCCGCATGTGAATATCAATTTTGGGGGTACTTCCATCGCAATTCACGCGAATTTGCGCCGGGGATGAGGGGGTGAGGCTGATGATCTGATGCTGACTCAAGTATTTAAAAGATTTAATATCGTTCCTGAGCAGTGCCGCAAGCGTCGCTTCCTCTGCGCCCAGTTTACCCACCATGCGACCATTGGAAAAGATCGCCGCGCCAAGATAACGCGTGCGAATATCGGATTCTACCGTCTGGATCGTGTCGGACGGCGGATCGGAAACAGATTCGGAATCAGCGTCGGCTGCAAGCTGCGCATATATGGCCATTGGGTCTGAGTATATGGATACGGTCTGGTAATAAATATCCGCAAGTTTTTCATCGGGAACATATCCGCGCCGCGTATACATTTCAAACATGGCGGTTAATTCCATAGACAGCCTGCTGCCGATATTCTGCTGAATGGCATTTACAAAATCCGCCGCCCGGCTGTCGCATATCGCGACATGCGCTGCCGTAAACAGCCGCTCGGTCTGAGCAATATCGCATAACAGCTGGCACGCCGCATCACCACGCGCCAATTCCTCTGAAATCACCACCAGTTTTAACTGAGAAAGATTAAGATTGCGTGCAAGCGCCCAATCCAGCTTTTCCAGCGCAGCCTCATAGCTATCGCCCGAAATCGAAAGCGCGCCATAATCGCCGCTCACATTTTCCGTCTCATTGCTTGAACCACCGCCTGAAATGCGCGGATAACGCACGCTCAATTCAATGCCATTATCCTCGGCTCTGTCTACACCCATGACCAGCACATAGGCCTGGTTTTCAACATCCAGCGACTGTGTACAGCCGGCGAGCAGCGCTACTGATATGATTGCCAGGCACATCACGCCCAGTCTCCTTATGCTCTTCATGTGCTTCGCCTCCTGGCAACAGAAATCGCCATCATTATGATTATGGGCGCTGCCACAATGATGTATAGATAGCGCGTAATCAGTCCAGTCGTTCCGATATACGATATGCGGGACAGCGCCAGCACAGTTATGGCGATAATAGCAAGCGCACAGATAATGCCGCGCTTCAGCTTCGGAAACGCCAGCCTGAGATAGCAGCAGGCCACGGCTGTTTCTGCGGCGTAGAGCTGCAGCAGCGCGCCATACCACAATATGGCCAGCAGCAGTTGCAGTGAGAGTGCGACGCGGCCGTTACTCAGCAACAGATCCGTGCGTGCGGCATGCGTCGGCGGGTTTATCACATCTGTGGGAGACAACATCTGCATCAGCGCCAGCAGAACTGCCGCGAGTATTGTACCCAGCAGCAATGCCTTAAGGGCGCCGTTTTGCTTGCGATCCGGCACGGCTATGGCCCACATCAACATCAGCATGGCGCTGCAGCCTGCGCAGTAGGTCGTACCGTTTGCAACCTTTTCCGGGCCCGTACCCAATATTGGCGTGAGCCACCGCCAATTGAAACGCTTGAACTGTACTGCGATTACAATGCCGAGCAGCAGCGGCGTTGCCAACAGCCACAGTCGGGAAATGCGTCCGGCTGCGTCTGCGCCCAATGCAGCGGCAAATAATCCGAGCAACGCCATCGGAATCAGCAGCTGAAAAATCGCCTTGCCGTTCTGCGACATGGCGTTGGCCGTATTGGCCATTAAGCGCGCGTTCGCTGCGGCGTCCAGCAACAGCAATGCCGCGAATACGCATTCAAAAAGTAGTCCCATTGCTCGCGGTGACCGCGCCGCTATATTCTGCCATGCACCGTCATTGCCGAGCTTTGCGGCGCAGCTCAGTGCAAGTACAAGCGGCAACGATAGCAACAGGCTGCCGGCAACGCACATCCAGCTTGCATTCAATGCGCTGGTCTGGTCGATGCCTGCGCCCCAGAAGAGGCGCGCCGCAAGGGCAGCGCTAACCATGGCGACAGCCGCACTTCGGCCGGGCATTTCACTCATTTGTCCGCCTCCTTCCCACGTACCCAATTGTGCGGGTTTGAAAAGAACAGTGCGACTCGCTGAAAGCGCAGCGGCAGTCGCAGCAATATATCCGGATTGTGTTTTCGCCACGGCGCAACAGGTGACATATAGTCTACGCCGAAAGATTTCAGTGCGCACAGGTGCAACACGATGGCAAACAGGCCGATCATCAGGCCGTATACGCCCATCAACGCGCTCATGACGATCAACAATAGCCGGTAGATAATCAACCCGACGCCGAAGCCATAATTTGGAATTACATAGTTGCCCAGCCCCGTCAGTGCGATGATGATAATCAGTATCGGGCTAATGATAGATGCAGAGACCGCCGCTTGGCCCAATACCAGCGCACCGACGATGCCGAATGCTGAACCAATCTGTGCAGGCGTGCGCAGTCCGGCCTCGTTGAGCAAATAGAACGAGAATTCCATGAATAACACCTCGACGACCACCGGGAACGGCACGTTAGCGCGCGATTCAGCGATGGAAGTCAGCAGCGCCATCGGTATCAGATGCGTGTGGTACAGCGTCAATGCCACATAGATGGCCGGAAGCAGCAGCGATACCAACATCCCCAGCATCCGCACCAGGCGAATGGCGGAGCCATACTGCCAACGCAGGAAGGAATCGTCTGAGGCATGGACCAAGTGAAAAAAAGTGACTGGAGCAATCAGCGCGTAGGGTGAATTTTCCACAATAATGGCCACCTGCCCATCCGTAATGCAGGATGCAGCACGGTCAGGACGCTCAGTTTGCAGCATTTGCGGCAGCAGGGAATAGGGGTGATCCTCAATCAGCTGCTCCAGCGCCCCACTGCCGTTTACCAGCGGGGCATTAATCAGTAACATTCTGCGCCTGATTTCCTGTACGCAGGCATCGCTGGCAACGCCCTTCAAGTAAATAATGGCAGCTTGTGTGGGAACGCCTGTTCCAAGCTTCATTTTCTGTGTAATTAAATCCGGAGATTGAACGTATCGGCGAATCAGGGATATATTGGTTCTGAAATGCTCGTTGAAGGCCTCGTGCGGGCCAATGACTACGTCTTCATTGGTCGGTTGTTCCACGCTGCGGTGGGGATACGCGCGCGTTTCAAGCAGCAACGCTTCATTTGAACCGTCAATCAGCAGGCAAGCCATTCCGGATACGACGCTCTGTACAGCTTCCGCAACGGTAGCCGCGCGGCTAGTCTGTGCAATTTCCACCAGCCGCTTTTCCAGCGCTTCAATGCTCTCGCACTGTGAATCCGGAATTCCGCTCACTGCGCGCAACACGAAATCGCCGATCAGCTTTTCATCGGCCATGCCTTCAATGTAGACGACGCAAACGCCCGTGCTACCCGCCATATAGGCCCTGAAAACGGCGTCCTCATTGAGCGGCGCATTTAACGATTCTTTGAAAAGTGCCATGCTTTCACTGAGGCACGATGGTATATCCTGCCGCATCCGCTGCTGCCGGGTTGCGTGCGTCATAAAAAACACCTCCATGGGGGGCCGCGTTTTATTTCAAAACAATTATGACCCCATGAAGGCTATTCTTATTCAGTTTTGGTGAAAGACGGCTAATTCATATCCAGCATACTGGTCGGCAACTTTGCCGTCAATTTCAGTGCAGTCATTTCCGGATCGTTGAACAATCTAAACGGCAGCAATGGTATCGACGACGTTGTAGAAAGGCCGCCGCTAATGTATACCTGCGTTTCGCCAATCTGCGAAAGGCCGTTCACATCCTCCTTTGCAGGGAACCAGCCGTAGCGCGGGAGCATGCGATTGGGCACGTAGAACGCGCCTGCAAACGGAATTTTCCAAACGCCGCCGCAGTAATGACCGGCAATAATGAGCTCCGGCTCAAATAGATAGTTACCCTCGTCGCCATCGTGTAGCGCCGCAGATTGAATGAACTCGTCATCGGGTACGATGTGCGAAAGGCCGATCAACAGGTCGGTCGATGCGATACTGTTGACTGCAGAATAGAACTTTTCCGCCTGCTGATAGCGATAGCTTGTAAAGGGCAGGGAATTGTAATCCGACGCCAAGCCAGTTATCACGCCATCCTCCTCCTGACGCATCTGATCACGCCAGGTATCACGGTAGGCCGTCGCTTCCAGATTGAGATAGTTGGTGGGCGTGAGCCAGAAACGACCATCGCCGACCTCTACCAGTGTGGGCACGTCTACATAGTGCGCGCCGCGGTCGATCGCGCCAAGGATCCAGTCCTCAAGCACAATCTGCGAAAGAGTCCCTTCTATATCACGCGGACTTTCCACAAAAGGACCCGGATCGCTATCGCCGCAGATAAAGTACACCCGCTCAGGTTTGGAAATGCCATCCAGAAATTCATAGAAAGGTTCCGGATCGCCAGATTTACCCACCATATCGCCCACGCAGAGAATCATATCGTATCTCTGGCTCTCAACCTCGCGCACAAGCGAGGCCTGCTGATCGCCAAAGCGCTTGCCGTTCATATCGGAAAGTACCAGAATGTTATAATTCTCCAGCGCGTCGCTCAAACCTACCACGGTGACCTGCTGATCGAGCATGGTGATATTGCCGTTACTGATGATTACGGTGCCGATCAGCATGACGATCAAAATCAGCGCAAAAATTGGCCAGAACCGAATTTCATGACCGAACAGCCGCAGCGGCTTGAAGAAGCTGTCCTCACCGGTAGCGTTCATGATTTCAAATATGCTTTTCTTGCGGCGGAATTTACGGTCCGAAAAGAGCGGCTCAGCCGCAGCCCTCTTTTGGGCCTTACCCTTTTTACCCTTCCGTTTCGAAGTCGTGCTCTTTTTGCGGCGCAGCGGTATCTCGCCCTCGTCGAGCATGGTATCGTAATCGTCCTGCTCGATTTCAGCTTCAGTTTTTGGTGCGTCGGCAGCACGGGCATGGCGTGCGGCATGACGGCCCGTTTTCTGTTCGTCTTTCAGAGTGGACTTATCTGTATCCTGCATGGGCTTCTCCCCAAATTCCATATAAATTCTATTTTATTATAAAACTATAATTTCAATCTGGCAAGTTTCCATCGCCTATGTTATAATAAAAATTGGGGAAATTGCGCGACTTTTTTTCGGCAAAATGCGTATTGACGCATGTATTACTGATATTGGAGGAAAATTCGAAGTGGCGAAGGCAAAGTCTTTGTTTGTTTGCAGCGAATGCGGTTATGAAACCGCACGTTGGCTTGGCAGATGCCCGGATTGCGGTAGCTGGAACACGCTTACGGAACAGCTACCCAAGGCGGAGCTTCCGGAAAAAAAACTGAAGCGCGCACCGGGAAACGACGCCGAGGCCATGCGAATCGATCAGATTCCAGATGACGCGCTACTGCGCGTTTCGAGTGGCATTTCCGAACTTGACCGCGTGCTCGGTGGCGGCATTGTGGAGGGTTCGTTTGTGTTGGTCGGCGGCGATCCGGGCATTGGTAAATCCACGCTGCTTACGCAGGTATGCGCCAGCCTCTCCAACCGCGGAGTAAGCGTACTCTATGTCTCCGGTGAAGAATCTGCGCGGCAAATCAAGATGCGTGCAAATCGCCTCGGTGCCAGTGCATCCGGCTTCTATGTGCTTTCTGAAAACGATTTGAATACCGTCGAAAAGCGCATGGAACAGCTTTCGCCCACTGTGATGGTAATTGATTCGATCCAGACCATGTATTTACCTGAAATGGCCTCTGCACCCGGCAGCGTATCGCAAGTGCGCGAATGCGCTTCCAGGCTGATGCGACTGGCCAAGGCGGGAAATTGTAGCGTTTTTCTGGTCGGACACGTCACTAAGGACGGCGCAATCGCCGGTCCGCGCATACTGGAGCACATGGTCGATGCTGTGCTCTACTTTGAGGGCGATCGTCAGCACCAGTATCGATTGCTGCGCGCGGTTAAAAACCGCTTTGGTTCCGTAAACGAGCTGGGTATGTTTGAAATGAGCAGCGAGGGCATGCGAGAAGTACTCGGAGCGAGCGAGGCCTTGCTCTCTGAGCGCGCGCACAATGCCAGCGGCTCGGTGATTATGTGCGCCATAGAAGGTTCGCGTCCGCTATTGACGGACGTGCAGGCGCTGGTGGCCACCACAGTGTTCGGAAATCCGCGGCGCATGGCCAGCGGCGTGGATCAGGGACGCCTGGCGCTGCTGTTGGCGGTGTTAGAAAAGCGCGCGGGCTTCAGGTTGTACGACAAGGACGTCTACATCAACATTGCGGGCGGGTTATCGCTCACGGAACCGGCGGCCGATCTGGCGCTCTGCGCGGCGGTCGCATCGTCATTTCGCAATCGTCCGACCGACGGCAACTGGGCGGTGATGGGCGAAGTAGGCCTTGCCGGCGAAGTGCGCGCAGTAGCACAGGCGGAGCGGCGCATTGCAGAGTGCGCGCGGCTCGGCTTCACGCACATACTGCTGCCGAAGTCGAATCTGAAAAATCTGCGCGTTCCGGATGGTGTGACCATCGTAGGTGCAGATACCGTTTCACAGGCAATCGGCGAACTTGGACTGTTTGCAAACCGGGAATAAATCTTCAACGCGCGGTTCAATCTATATCGCGAGGTGATATGGATGAATCGAAAATTTCTGACGCTGCGGCGCATGCTGCTGTGCACGCTCACAGTCGCAATTGCGCTTGGCTGCAGCGGCTGTATGTCTGGCAATACCAACGATGGTGGCAAGGTGCCCCAGATTCCTTCCAAGCTCAGCAAAAACGACGACGGCGTACCCATGCTCAAGGTATACAATACGGATGAAAAGAAGATTGAAGAGATGGATATTGAGACCTACGTCATGGGCGTGGTCGCAGGTGAAATGAACAACGAATGGCCCATGGAGGCATTGAAGGCACAGGCTATTCTGGCCAGAACCTTCACCATGAAATTCGTTTCCGACAAAACCTCGAGCTATGAGGGCGCTGATATTTCTACTGATGTGCGCGAAGCACAGGCTTACAATGCAGATGCG
>CAKUDW010000095.1 GCA_934645275.1 uncultured Clostridia bacterium | reverse complement strand
GCTGACCGAGGATAACCGCCCCAAAACCGAACTTGAAAAGCTGATTGAGCGGATTCAGCGAATTCAAAAGGAGCTGCCGGTACACAGCCCGCCACCCGTTTCCGAGGAAGAACAAGCCTTTACCCAGGCTGCCATGGAGCAATACGAATTCGAGGGCTTACGCCCGCGCAGCCGGCTGATGAGCCGGAGAAAGGGAGGATAACGCTATGACGAACCTGCTTTCCAATATTTCCGATCCCATCGCCGCGCTGTTGGGCGCGTGGTCAGGCGAAGTCGGCCCCGCGTCAGTACTGCTGCGCATCGTGCTGGCGATGATTTTCGGCGCCGTCATTGGCTGCGAACGCGCTACCAAGCGCCATGCCGCCGGTCTGCGCACGTTTATGCTGGTGTGCATGTCCTGCGCCATCGCCATGACGCTGGACATGTGCCTGACGGGTTATCCGATTCTCAGCGCCGCCATGCTCATCGGCGTGGCAATTATCAGCTCGAACTCCATTCTGTTCTCATCCAAAAGCCAGATCAAGGGGTTAACCACTTCTGTTGGGCTCTGGGCCAGCGGCGTAATCGGGCTGGCGTTGGGCGCGGGTCTGTACATGATGGCGCTGGCGGGCTTTGCCGCGCTGATTTGCTGCCTGTCGCTATTCCCCACGTTCGAGGCCTATCTGAAGGATCGCAGCAATCACTTCGAAATCCATCTGGAATTGAAGGATCGGCTGAATTTGCAGGACTTTGTGACCACCATTCGCCAGCTCGGCCTGAAGATAGACGACATCGAATCCAACCCCGCCTACCTCAATTCCGGCCTGAGCGTGTACTCCATCTCCATTACCATCACCAGTGCAGAGCTGAAAAAATACAAGCGCCACAATGAAATCATCGAGGCGCTGCGTTCACTGGAATACGTATATTTCGTGGACGAGTTGTAAAGGCGTACCAGCTGAAAAACGCCGCGGAGCTTTAAACAGAAGCTCCGCGGTATTTTTCTTGTTAAAGGGCAGGAATTAGCGAACTGTGAGGCGGTTGCGCGGGTCGGCAGATTCTGAAGGAATGCGCCGACAATTCTTAAAAGGCAAGAATTTACAAAACCAGAGTCTTGCAGGCCGGCGGCTCTGGCAGAGAGCCGTCGACAATGCTCCCATTTGGCGTTAGCCGAGCTTCCATAGCGCGGCGGAGGCGTCGGACGGCATGCGCAGATCTCCGCGCGGCGAAAGCGCCACCGAACCCACCTTTGGCCCGTCGGGCATGCAGGAGCGCTTAAACTGCTGGCTGAAGAACCGGCGACAGAAGGTTTGCAGCCAGTGCGATACGGTTTTCTCATCGTACTGCCCGTTAAACGCATGCAGCGCCAGCCGCCGCGCCTTATCCGGCGTGCAGCCGCGGCGCAGGATATGATACAGGAAGAAATCGTGCAGCTCGTAAGGACCGACTACTTCCTCCGTGCGCTGGGCAATCTCACCGTCCACCGGCGGCAACAGCTCTGGGCTGACGGGCGTGGCCAGTATATCCTCCAGTGCGCGCGTCAGCTCGGCATCGTCGCTCAGATCAGCTTCATATTTCACCAGATAGCGCACCAGCGTCTTGGGCACAGATGCGTTGACCGCATACATGGACATGTGATCGCCATTGTAGGTAGCCCAGCCCAGCGCCAGTTCAGATAGATCGCCCGTGCCGATTGCAATGCCGCCAAGCTTGTTGGCCATGTCCATCAGCACCTGGGTGCGTTCTCGCGCCTGGCTGTTTTCATAGGTCACATCGCGCGCCTGCGGCGGCAAGCCGATGTCCTTAAAGTGCTGCGCCACCGCATCGCCAATGGGAATTTCACTGAAAGCAGCGCCCAGCCGCTCGGAAATGATTTGTGCATTGGAGCGTGTACGCGCCGTAGTGCCGTAGCAGGGCATGGTAATGGCGGAAATGCCCGCGCGCTTCAGGCCGCAAATATCGAATGCGCGCGCCGTCACCAGCAGCGCGAGCGTGCTGTCCAGCCCGCCGGAGACCGCGATCACCGCGCGTTCGCAGTTGATATGCCGCATGCGGGCGGCCAGTCCATGAGCCTGAATATCCAGTATCTCCTCGCAGCGCGCGTCGCGCAGCGCCGCATCCGAGGGAACAAACGGCATGGGATCGATTTGCCGTTCCAGCGTGAGATTCGCCATCTGCAGGTCGAAATCCACCGTGTAAAACGCCGAAACAGGCGTACCGAAGGTATTCATGCGACGGCGCTCGTGATCCAGAAAGTCCACATCGATCTCCGCAAAGGACAGCCCCGGCGCATAGCGGCAGGACTGCGCCAGCAACGCACCGTTTTCAGCGATCAGATTATGGCCGGAAAAGACCAGATCAGTGCTGCTCTCACCTTCGCCCGCGTCTGCATAGAGATAGGCGCATAACAGCCGCGCCGACTGACTCGTCACCAGCATGCGGCGATAATCGGCCTTGCCCACGCTCTCATCGCTGGCAGAGGGGTTCATAATCACCGTCGCACCCGCTATGGCCAGCTTCACGCCCGGCGAATCGGGCACCCACAAATCTTCGCAGATTTCAGCGCCGACGGCCAATGCCGGCATCTGCCGGCAACGGAACAGCATCTCGCCGCCGAACGGCACCCTGCGCCCTAGCAGCTCCACCTCGCGCACGGCCGCCGGGCCGGGAATGAAGTGCCGCATCTCATAATAGACGCCATAGTTCGGCAGATTGCGTTTGGGCACCACGCCCAGCACGCGGCCGCCCTTGACAAACGCCGCACAGTTATACAGCCTACCTTCCAGCGCCAGCGGCAAACCCACGCAGACGAGTACATCCAGCGCAACTGAAGCGTCACGTATGCGGGCAAGTGCTTCGAGCGCGCCGTTCAGCAGCGGCCGCGTCAAAAACAGATCCGCCGCCGTATATCCCGTTACGCAAAGCTCCGGCAGCGTCAGCAGTTTCGCCTGCCGCGCGTCCGCCTGTCGCATCAGCGCAATTATGTTCTCCGCATTGCCCGCGCAGTCCGCCACACGAATTTTCGGTGTTCCAACCGCCACGCGTACAAATCCATCCCGCATAGGCCGCTTCCCCCATCCATTTAATTGCTTTCACCATCATTATACCTGATTCGAGTTGCTGCGCAAGACGTCCTCTGCCGTTTCCATCAAAAAAAATTGTGAATTTCTAAAATTTGCTATTGACAAATGCCGTTTGCATGGCTATAATTCATACCAACAATTCAAATTAAACCTTCGATTGAGATTAGTAGCGCGAAAACGACGCTTTCAGAGAGCCGCAGGTGGTGGGATTGCGGCGGCGGAACCCGCGTGAATGGACTTATGAGGGCGGTCGAAAGCTCCGGAAGGAGCAAGTAGCAACCGACGGGTACCGCACCCGTTATCAGCGCGGCTCGCATGCATGTGCGAGATAAAGAGCGGATGTAGTGATTACATCAACTTGGGTGGCACCGCAGTTTCAACTGTCCCAATTATTTGGGACAGTTTTTTATTTTACTTACTATGACCTCAGGAGGTGTTGACAAATGGAAAGGCTGGATTTTCGATGGCGAACCTGCATTGCTTCCGTCCAGCACCGGCTGCTTACAGCCAACCCCAACAAAGATAAAAAAGGAGCTAAGACCATGAAAAAGCTGACTTCCATTCTGATCGCACTCGTACTCACCTTCGCTTGCGCCGCCGCAATGGCCGCGCCCGTAATCGGCATCAATCAATATGGCGAACACGCTTCTCTGGACAACTGCCGCGAGGGCTTCATTCAGGGGCTTGCGGACGCCGGACTCGAAGAGGGTAAGGATTTCGAAATTTCCTATCAGAACGCAGGCTTTGACAACAGCATTGCCACGCAGATCGCGCAGAACTTCTCTGCCAACAACGTCGCCCTGATGTGCGCCATCGCCACGCCGTCGGCCACGGCCTGCTACGCCGCTGCCGAGGACAAGGACATCCCCGTGGTGTTCACCGCCATCACCGATCCCGAAGCCGCTGGCCTTACGAGCGGCAATGTGACCGGCACGAGCGACAAGCTGCCGGTAGAAGCGCAGCTCGATCTGATTCGCAAATTGCAGCCTGAAGCAAAGACCATCGGCATTCTCTACACCACCAGCGAACCCAATTCCGTTTCCGCCATCGCCGAATACGAAGAAAAGGCACCTGAATACGGCTTCACCATCGAAGCGCTGGGCGTGACCGCACAGAGCGAAGTGACACAGGCCGCCGATACGCTCATCAGCAAGGGCGTGGACTGCATGAGCAACCTGACCGACAACAATGTAGTTGGCGTGCTTTCCTCCATTCTCGAAAAGACGGACGCCGCGGGCATTCCGGTATACGGCAGCGAAGTTGAGCAGGTGAAGCTTGGCTGCGTGGCCTCCGCCGGCATCGACTATGTAGCCCTTGGCCGTCAGACAGGCATGATGGCCGCCAAAATTCTGACCGGCGAAGCAAGCGCCTACGACATGCCCTACGAAACCATCGCAGAATACGGCATCTACATCAATCGCGTGGCGCTGGCGAACTTTGATATCGTGCTGCCTGCCGACATTGAACTGAGCGCTATCGAAGCCTGACGCATCAACAATAAAGAGGTAGAAAAATCATGGGCGCATTTCTGGATTTGATTATCAGCACCGTCACGCAGGGCCTGATCTACGCGCTGCTCTCCTACGGCATACTCATCACCTACCGCATTCTGGACTTTCCGGATCTGACGGTAGACGGCAGTTTCCCGCTGGGTGCCGCCGTAAGCGCAGTATTGCTGGTGCGGGGCGTAGATCCATGGCTCACGCTGCTAATTGCCATGGCTGCCGGCGCGCTGGCCGGATTGGCCACAGGGCTAATCCATGTACGGCTGCACGTGCGCGATTTGCTGGCAGGCATCATAACCATGACGGCGCTGTTCTCCATCAATTTGCAGATTGCCGGTTCAAATCTGGCGGTGGATCGCTCTTTCCAGACGATCTTCACCAGTGCGCCCGTGATGACACTCTTCGGCAGCTTGACGCTGATGCAGCGCAAGTTGATTGTATCGCTAATTCTGGCGATTGTGTTCAAGCTCATTCTTGATCTGTTCTTCAAAACTAAGTGCGGCATGCTGCTGCGCGCGGCAGGCAACAACCCCACAGTGGTTACCTCGCTGGCAGTAGATCAGGGGCGAATGAAAATTCTGGGACTGGTACTCGCCAACGCGCTGGTAGCGCTGTGCGGCGCAGTGGTCTGCCACGAGCAGCGTGCCTTCTCCAGCACGATGGGCACCGGGCAAATGGTGTTTGGCCTGGCCACGGTCATCATCGGCGCAACGCTCTTCAGGCGCGCACGTATCGTGAAGGCCACCACGGCGGTGGTCGTGGGCAGCATTGTATATAAAATCTGTATTCAGCTGGCCATCAGCCTGGGACTTCCGGCCAATCTGCTGAAACTGGTTACGGCAGTGCTGTTCCTGGTGATACTGGTGCTGGGCCGCAGCGGAGGAAAGAAGGTAAAGAAGCATGCTTGAACTGAAGCACATTGAAAAGGTCTATAATCAGGGACTGGTGACTGAATCATGTCTGTTTCATGATTTCAATCTGCGCGTGGAAACGGGCGAATTCGTCTCCATCGTGGGCAGCAACGGCAGCGGCAAAACCAGCATGCTCAACATCATCTGCGGCAGCATCCCTGTGGAGGGTGGACAAGTGCTGATCGACGGGCGCGACATTACCCGCGCGCCGGACCATCGCCGCTATGCGCGCATCGGCCGCATCTTTCAGAACCCTTCCATGGGTACCTGTCCCGATTTGACGATGCTGGAGAATCTGTCTCTGGCAGACAACAAGGGCAAGCCCTTCAACCTGGGCCGTGCGGTTTCCAAGAAGCGCGAGGCCTTTTTCAGAGATCAGTTGGCCGCGCTTCAGCTCGGACTTGAGGACAAGCTGCATGTGAAAATGGGTGCGCTCTCCGGCGGCCAGCGTCAGGCGGTCGCGTTGCTGATGGCGACGCTTTCGCCGCTGGATTTTCTGATTCTGGACGAACACACTGCCGCGCTCGACCCGCACACCGCCGAGATCATTATGCAACTGACGGATCGCGTGGTGCGCGAAAAGAAACTGACCGCCATGATGGTCACGCATAACCTGCGCTACGCCGTGGAATATGGCTCGCGCCTGCTGATGATGGATCGCGGCCACATCGTATTGGATAAAGCCGGCGAGGAAAAGCAAAATATGCAGGTGGATGATATACTGGATATCTTCACGCAGATCTCGATCGAATGTGGAAACTGACGCAAGCTCCCGAACAATCATTCAGGGATCGTCTCAATATGGTCGATGTACCATGTGAGGCGATCCCTGCTTTTATAATCAGTATGGTGCACTCAAAATCCATCTTGCTCCACTTTAAATATGGTGCTATAATGTCATTAGGATTATATTATCATTCGGATTGCCGGGTCGCTTATATCTGCCTTTCCCGCCGTTCATTGCAGGTACGTGTAACGCCTAACTATTAATGCACATGTAAGGAGACTGATTGGAATGCCGCAGAAGATTGATATTCACGGATTATTTATCGATCCAGAGACTATAACGGATTTACTTCTGGAAAAGCGCATATCTATTTCCTATCCTGTATTTTGTGAAGTTGAATCTGCAAAGTCCTTCTTTAGGCTCTCCACGACATCTCAAAAGCATATTCTCAGATTTGACCATCAAGTGCCTTATGGGATCATTCTGGCTGACTCTGAACAGCCCGATCCGGCAAGCTATGTTGTTAATTATCAACAAGCAGTATTTGACCGATTCTTCCGCGGCGTAAACAATGCCAGGAAAAGTATAAATGGACATATTGCTGAATGGCTCAAAATTGAAATATCCGGTGATAGACAATACCGTATCCTCCAATCAGGCCGAAATGTTCGACAAACGTCGATCAGAGAAATACCTGCAAAAGTGCGTCTTTTAAGCGGCCAATGGGTGGATGTATTCAAAAGCAGTCCCGATTATGATTTTCAGGGTGGCACTCCTTATGCTGTGACGGATGTCGGCGCAGCTGCACTTACGATCACAACAAAAGACAATACCTATAAACTCTATGGCGCTGGAATCGATGCCTCAAACGAAGATGTACTTTCTTCATACCGCGCATTGATTGAGATATATAATGAAATACAGGCCCGACGTGACTCAATGCGCACTGAAAAGGCAAAAAAGCCATTAATACAGCTACCGCAAATCAATATACAATTGCCCAAAGTCGAATTTTCAAAGATCGAATTACCGAAGATAAAACTTCAATCACCGTTTGTCTTTGATAGCAAAGGAAAAAGTGACACACCCAATGCACTGCCCGAATCTGGCTCAAATGCAGCTACCAAAGATGAAAACAAC
>CAKUDW010000094.1 GCA_934645275.1 uncultured Clostridia bacterium | reverse complement strand
ATCTTGAAGATGCGCTTGCCGGTGCCCGTCTTGCGTTTAGTATACTTGAAGTAGCCCACCTGAATGATATCCGACAGGCTGGAAAGGAACATCGCCAGTGCGATAACCGGCAGCAATAGCGACAGCTTCGTCACCATCGTCATCCCTACCAGCATGCCGCCGATAAAGAAGGAGCCGACATCACCCATAAACACGCGCGCCGGATAGCCGTTGAATCGCAGGAACGACATCAGCGCGCCCGCCATTGCGCCCGCCATAATCGCCGTATTGAGCAGGTTAGCGCTGTTTGCGCCATTTGCCGCCGCCATGGTCAGGCAGATCAGCATCATAGCGATGAAGTCAATCATCGAGCAGCCTGCCAGCAGGCCGTCGAGACCGTCGAGCAGGTTCGCGGAATTGACTGTACCCACCAGGATGAACACCATTACCGGAATATAGACCCAGCCAAGATTCCAGCTGACGTTGAAGAACGGCACCGTAAGCTCCGAGCCAATGGACGGCGTGAGATAGGCCCACACAGACAGACCGATGGCCAATATAATCTGCGGCACCAGCTTCTGTTTGGGCGTGAGTCCCAGCGAACGCTTGAGCTTCACCTTGATGAAGTCGTCTACAAAACCCACCAGTCCGAAACCAACCGCACTAACCACGATCATCAGCAGATAATCAAAGCGGGCCTCGCCATAGGCAAACGCACAGCCGGCAATTAGCGCCGGAATTGCGAAGATAATGCCGCCCATCGTCGGCGTGCCCTGCTTCTTTTTGTGGCTCTCCGGGCCCAAATCATAGATCGTCTGCCCGAACTTCAGCTTTTTGAGCCACGGAATCATAATTGGCCCGAATACGACCGTCATCACAAAGGACGCAATGATCGTCCATATCAGCCTCTGCATCTTCTGTTCCCTCCAACTTTATCAGCCTTACTGATTGATTTCCTTCAGGAGCTCCGCTACCACGATCTTTTCATTAAATGGATAGCGCACGCCCTTGATTTCCTGATAGGTTTCGTGGCCCTTGCCTGCCAACACCACCACATCCGAGGGCTTCGCATGTGTCAGGGCGTACTTGATGGCCTCACGGCGGTTTTCGATCACCACGTATTCGCAGCCGGTACCCCGTATGCCCTCCTCGATGGCATTGAGAATATCCATCGGGTCCTCGCCGCGCGGATTATCGCTGGTCAAAATGCAGAAATCGGACAGTTCGCCCGCCACCTCGCCCATCAGCGGGCGCTTCGCGCGGTCACGGTTGCCGCCGCAGCCAAACAGGGCAATCATGCGGCCCTTCGCCGTTTGCCGAATGGCCTTGAGAATATTCTCCAGGCTGTCCGGCGAATGCGCATAGTCCAAAATCACGCGATAGGGCGTACCAGTTTCCAGCAGCTCAATGCGGCCGGGCACGGAGCGCACGTCCTCAAGGCCGCGGCGAATGGTATCCGGATCGATGCCCAGCTGGATGCAAATGCCCGCCGCCAGCAGCGCATTGTACACGTTAAAAATACCCGCCAGCTTCAGTGCAACGGACACGCGGAAATGCTTGTGCCACGACATCAGGAAATTCGAACCGCTCTCGCCAATCTCAATATCGTTGGCGTACACGTCACTGCCCTCGCGAATGCCTACGCGCAGCGCATCGCGCCCAAGCCTGCGCATGCCCGCAGCCACATGGTCATCGTCGGTATTATAGACGATGGTGCGCGTCATCGCCGGATCAAAGAAGCGCATCTTACAGTCGAAATAGCGCTCCATCGTATCGAAGAAGTCCAGATGATCCTGTGAAAAATTGGAAAATGCGCCCACATCGAACACGATTCCCGCCAGCCGATCCAGTGCCAGCGCATGCGCGGAAACCTCCATCACCACGCAATCCACGCCCGCATCCACCATGCGCGCCAGCATTGCCTGCGTATCCACAGGATCCGGCGTGGTAAGCTTCGTAGGAATGGTCTCGTCGCCGATCATCGAACACACGGTGCCGATCAAGCCAACCTTTTTACCCGCTTCCTCAAGAATGGACTTGAGCAGGAAGCTGGTGGTGGTCTTCCCCTTCGTGCCGGTAATACCGATCATGCACATCTTACGGGCCGGATTATCATGGAACTGGGCCGCCGCATAGGAGAGCGCCAAGCGCACATCCTCCACCACAACCTGCGGCACGTCCACCTCCAGCGGGCGAGCCACCAGCAGCGCCGCCGCACCGGCAGCTACCGCCTGGGGCGCGAAGCGATGCGCGTCCATCTTGAATCCGGGCGTACACACAAACAAGTCCCCCGGCTGAACCTTTCTGGAATCGATGCAGATATTGCCTATTTCAACATCACGATTGCCGATAATCTGAACTTTCCCCGGAATCGTGGCCGTCAATACACTCAGTTTCATTCTGCTTCCCCCTGTAATTCACTCTGGGTTTTTTCCTCGACAGCGTCTGGCGGCTCAAACACCACCGTAACCGTTGCCGAGGGGCAGACTTTTTCATCCGCGGCGGGCGATTGCGACTTTGCCAGCCCGCTGCCCTCGATGCGCAGCTTCAAGCCATAGGATCTCAATGTCCGGTTGGCCTCCAACACCGACATGCCCTTCACATCCGGCACGCCGATTATATTATTATCCCGCAAGTCTGTTAAGTTGTCAACATACAGCATCATCAGCGAACCGCGATTCATCTGTGCGCCCGCTGCTGGGAGCTGGTTGATTACGTGGCCGCCCTCACCGTTGAACACGCAGTCAAGTCCGGCCTCGCGCACGCGTGCCTCAGCCTCTGAAAGGGTGAGCCCCTGCACATCCGGCACAAAAACCGGCTCCGCCCTTTCGCCATCTTCCTCCGGTGCGACGCCCATATACATGAGCGACTGCCTGAGAATTTCGCCCGCGAACGGCGCGGCGGTCACGCTTCCAAAATCGATGGCCACGTCCGCCTCCTCCACGATCACGAGCAGTGCAATCTGCGGATCATCCACCGGGGCAAAGCCCAGGAAGGAGCCGATATGCCTGTCCGTAGAAACTACGCCGTCAACATACACCTGCGCCGTGCCCGTCTTGCCGCCGACGCGATAGCCCGGCACGGCGGCGTTTTTGCCGCCGCCCTCGCGCACCACGCCTTCGAGCAACGTACGCATCACAGCGGAGGTTTCCGCCTTAATGGGATTCGCGCGCACGTGAGTCGCCCCGCGATAAATCGTCTCTCCACCGCCATCGGTAATCTCGCGCACCACATACGGCGTCAACAATCGTCCGCCGTTGATCGCAGCGCAAGCTGCCGTCAACAGCTGTACCGGCGTAACCGCCACCGACTGACCGAAGCCAATTCGCGCGATGTCCACGCGCTTGACCGTGCTGCGTGAAATCACAATGCCGCCCGCCTCGCCCGGGATATCTACGCCGGTCGCGGCGCCGATACCGAAGGCCGACAGATAGTCGTAAAAGCGATCTATACCAAGCCGCAGGCCCATTTCCACAAAAACGGGATTGCAGGAGTTTTGGAGTGCCTGCGCAAAACTTTCCGCCCCATGCGGCTTGCCCCAGCACTTGATTCGGCCGCCTTCCACATGGATCGAACCCGAGCAGTAAAAGCCCTCCGACGGCGTGACCAACCCCGCGTCCAGCGCAGAAGCAGCGGTCAATATCTTAAATGTAGAGCCCGGCTCGTAGGCGTCCGTCACGCAGCGGTTGCGCATCAGCTCAGTAAGCGCAGAAACGTCGCTGCGGGGCGGATCATTCAGATCGTAGTCCGGCTTGTTTACCATCGCCAATATTTCGCCGGTATTCGGATTCATGGCCAGTACGCGCACGGCCTTTGCGTTGTTCACATCCATCGCCTCGCGCGCCGCCTTTTCAGCAAAGCTCTGAATGGAAGCGTCAATCGTCAGTTTCACACTGCCGCCTTCCACTGCAGCAATGTACTCGCTGGCGGAATAGTCCAGTTCACGCCCCTTACCGTCGATTTCCTCCAGCACGCGGCCGTTCTTACCAGACAGGTAGCTGTTCAACGATTGCTCCAGCCCCGCCTGACCCGTGCCGTCGATGGTAGTCAGCCCCAGCAACTGGCAGGCAAAATCTCCCATCGGATAATAGCGACGGCTTTCCTCTTCCAGATACAGGCCGGAAAGCATGCCGTCGCCTGCCTTCGCATCCGCGGCAACCAGCATCCGTATTTCCTGTGCGCTTTCTCGTGGCAGCTGACGCTTGAGCGTAACGCCGCCGCGGCTGCGGTCGGCAACCTTTTCGGCAATTGTGTCCTCATCCATGCCGATCACGGGCGAAATGATGCGCGCGAGCGCGCGAGCATCATTCACGCGCCGCGGACTTGCACACAGCGTATAGGCCGTGGCGCTCTGCGCGAGTACCGCGCCGTTGCGATCCAGAATTCGACCGCGCGTGGGACGAATGCTGCTTTCGCTCGTCCACTGCGCCTGCGCGCGCGTCTGAAGCGACTGCGCCTGCAAAACCTGCAAATCGAACAGTCGCACGCCGAGCAACAGAAACAGCGCCAGAAATATGGCCATCAACAGCGCAAGTCGGCGACGGATGACCGGTCCGGTAAGAACCACGCTTCATCCCTCCCCGCCGCAGCAATTTATCAGTTCATGGCTGTCAAACTGTCCGCCGCTTCGGCGGCCTGTGCGGAGGTATCTTTGCCGGATGGCTTCGCCACGCGTACCACGCGAATCTGCGACGCATCCGGTTTTTGCATGCCCAGTTGCCGCGCTCGCGCGGCAATGGATTCCAGATTGTGGTATTGGTTAATGCACAGTTCAAGGTTTTCGGCGTTCGCACTCAGCTCGCCAATTTCTTTCTCAAGCGCAGCCGCACGCTTGATCTGCGCGGATGTTCTGGAAAGCATGGATATTTGCATGAACAGGCCCGCGAAGAGCACTGCCGCCGCCAATATCGCCAGCGCACGGCCTCTGCTTGATCTGCGCCGCGGGCGACTCCTTCCATGCACATCCATAAGCTCATTTCCTCCATGCCGCTCAAAGGACCTGCCCAGCGCCGCGAGAGACTTTGCGCGCCGCACTATCACTTCCTATGCGAAGCTTTGCCGCGACATACCGCCATGCGAAAAAAACAACGCGGGGCACGGTGTGTTCGTATTATAACACAGCGTTCGATATGACAGGATATATTTGACAGTATCTTCACAGTATTTAAAAACCCGGAAATAGTTTTGTGTTGAAAAAGCGCCAATTCCGGCGTCTACACGAACAAATGTTTGCATTTGAATCTAAAGTATGGTAGAATCAGGTAAATGGTTTTAAGTGTATCGTAAGGAGGAACGGAACCATGCGCGCATCCATTGAGAATCAACAAAAAATACTCGATTTTATTCGAAGAGAGATCGAGGATAAGGGCTATCCGCCATCCGTACGCGAAATATGCGCCGCCGTCGGGTTGAGATCTACCTCGACCGTACACGCGCATCTGAACAATCTGGAAAAGCGCGGGCTAATTCGCCGCGATTCCACCAAACCGCGCGCACTGGAGATACTGGACAACAGCGTAGCTCGTGGACGCAGCGTGCCTCTGGTGGGCAAAGTCACAGCCGGGCTCCCGATTCTCGCCATTGAAAATATCGAAGATTACCTCACACTGCCCCAAAACATGGTAGGCAGCGACAACCTGTTCTGTCTGCGCGTACAGGGTGAAAGCATGATCGAAATCGGCATACTCGACGGCGACATCATCGTGGTGCGCCAGCAATCGGACGCCGAAAACGGTGAAGTGGTCGTGGCCATGATTGATGACGAAGCCACGGTTAAGCGCATTTTTTACGAAAATAATCGCGTGCGCCTGCAACCGGAAAACCGCGACATGGCCCCAATCTACACCGACCACGTACAGGTACTGGGCAAAGTCGTGGCACTGTTCAGGCAGTTCTGAAGTAAAACCGCCGGACTTATCGTCGAATCTCTTCCGCATGCTTTGAGTTTCGCATGCTCATCCGAATTTTAAGGGCCGCCGCAGCTTTTTGCCGCGACGGCCCTCACCGTTTTTATGTGTCACAGATATTTATCCAGCATATCCACTGCATCGAAATCGCCCTGATCCACGGCAATTTCAGTGAGCTTTTCAGCCATTTCCGAATTGGCGCTGGGCATATAGGCGCGCACACGATCCCACTGCCGCTCCTGTGCCAGCTTCGTGAGCGTCTCGTTCAGAAAATCCTTGCTCGTAATACCAATCAACAGATCCAGCGCGTCGAAATCGCCGTCCTGATACGCCTCAGCTGCCAGCGCATCCACCTGATCGGGCAATAGTTTTTCCTCGGCAATCTGGGCCGCCAGCACAGCCGCGCCGGACTTCATGGCCGTGCGTGCGATTTCAGGCGCGCAGTTTTCAATTTCCAAATCGGCGGCATGGCTGCCCAGCCACTGCCAGTTTTCCGCGCGCATGGCCGCCAGTGCGACCCGCTCCTGCATGCCGGGTTCAAAGTGCCAGGCATTCTCACCCAACCAGCTCCAATTTCCGGCCTCGATAGCCGCTTCAATGGTAGATTCATCGGCATAACCGCCCATGTAGCTGCAAATCCACTCGTGCATGTTCAGTTCGCGCGCCCGAGCCGCAATGCTCGCCTTGAGCGCCGCATCGCCCTCAATTTCACCGATGTGCGCACCGATCCAGTCCCACTTGCCATCCGCCAGTGCGCGCTCAAACGCTTTTTTGCGCACGGCCATGGCCCGCTCGGAGCGCAACGGCGCGGGCTGCTGCGTTCCATCTGAATCCGCGGACAACTCACTGATGGCGGACGAAATCTCATTGATTACGTTCCCACCAAACTTCACGGCCTTACGCACGACCTTGTCCACACCCTTGCCAATGCCGTCGAATGTCTTGCCCATGCCTTTGCCGAAGTCATCAAATGCCTTGCCGATATCGCCAAGCGTCCTGTTGATGTCGTCGTCCGGCGTACGCACGGTCTTTTCGCCGCTGGCAATTTGCTTGGCCAACGTATCCACAGCTTCGCGGCTCATGTATGGCGTGATTTTGCGCAGCGTGTCCCAGGTCATGTCCGGATGATGCTTTTCAACCAGCATCTCCACGCATTCTGTGCGCACGAACGGCGCCAGCCGCGCAATTTGCGCGCCGCTGAGCTTAATATCCATGTTGTTCACAATTTCTTCCACGGCTTCTTTCGACATGAAAGGCGCCATTTGCAGCAGCTGCTGAAAATTCATCATACCTGCCTCCTCCTGCCCGATGCCGGGCTCGTCTTTAGGTTCATCATTTGGATCGCCGCCGCCCTTCGCGTCCCCACGCTCCGGCTGCACTGCATCGGTGTACACGAGCTGTTCCACCGTACAGCCAAAATATTGCGCGAGTTCCAGCAGCGTTTGCAAATCTGGCAGCGACTGGCCGTTTTCCCATTTTGATACCGCCTGATGGGAAACGC
>CAKUDW010000093.1 GCA_934645275.1 uncultured Clostridia bacterium | reverse complement strand
TTCGCGCCCTCGGACACGCAGATGCAGCCGTTCGCAATCAGCTTCTTTGCCGAATCCAGGTCAATTTCATTCTGTGTGGCGCAAGGCAGCGCAATGTCGCACTTTACGCCCCAGATGCCCGCGCAGCCCTCGTGGTATTCCGCGGCGGGATGGTTTTCGATATATTCGCGGATGCGGCCGCGGCGAACTTCCTTGATCTGCTTGACGCTTGCCAGATCGATGCCGTCTGCATCGTAGATATAGCCGTTCGAATCGGACATGGCCACGACCTTCGCGCCCAGCGCGGTGGCCTTTTCGCAGGCGTAGATGGCCACGTTGCCGCTGCCGGAGATGACGGTCGTCTTGCCCTCAAAGCTCTGACCATTTGCCTTGAGCATTTCCTGCGTAAAATAGCACAGGCCGTAGCCGGTGGCTTCCTTGCGGGCCAGGCTGCCGCCGTAGCTGAGGCCCTTGCCCGTCAACACGCCGCAATACTGGCCGGTCAGCTTCTTGTATTGACCGTAGAGATAGCCGATCTCACGCGCGCCCACGCCGATGTCGCCGGCAGGCACGTCGCAATCGGGGCCGATGTGGCGGTAGAGCTCGTTCATGAAGCTCTGGCAGAAGCGCATCACTTCCATGTCGCTCTTGCCCTTGGGGTCGAAATCGCTGCCGCCCTTGCCGCCGCCGATGGGCAGGCCCGTCAGCGAATTTTTCAGCGTCTGTTCAAAGGCCAGGAATTTCACCGTATCGAGCGTCACCGAGGGATGCAGGCGCAGGCCGCCCTTGTACGGGCCGATGGCGCTGTTGCTCTGCACGCGGTAGCCACGGTTTACCTGCACGTTGCCCGCGTCGTCCACCCACGGCACGCGGAAGATGACCACGCGCTCGGGCTCCACAAACATTTCCAGCACACCGGCCTTCACATATTCCGGATGCGCGTCCACTACGGGCTCGATGGATTCCAGCACGCTGCGCACGGTGATTAGAAACTGCTTGTCGCTCGCGTTGCGCGCTTCCACGGTGTTCATCAGTTTAATCAGATATTCATTCTTAAGGCTCATAGGCGGCCAACCTCCCATATTATATTCCATATTTTCAGTATAGCGCACTGCGCCCGCACTTGTAAACCGTCCGAATGCAAAAAAATATGGATTGAATATAAAGTAATCTGCATATCTGCGCCGCTTTTGCGTCTGAATGCGGAAAAAATGCAGGGAATGCGCCTGCACCATGCAAAAAATATGCGCGCTGCACTTGAAAAATGCGCGCCGCAGCGCTATAATGAAGCATACTTTGGACTGATTTTTCCGCTGGGAGGAACCGCGCATGAACAGCATTACTATTCCGCAGGGTTATCGCTCGCCGCTGAGCGTGTATGACATGCAGGTGGCCATTGAGTTTATCAAGCACAACTTTCAGAAGGAACTGGCCTACGCGCTGAATCTGCGCCGCGTGTCCGCGCCGCTGTTTGTGACCGAGGCCTCCGGCCTGAACGACAACCTGAACGGCTATGAGCGTCCCGTAGCCTTCGACGTACCCGCTGTCGGCGAGGAAGGCCAGGTGGTGCATTCGCTGGCGAAGTGGAAGCGCTATGCGCTGAAGAAATATGATTTCCGCGTGGGCAAGGGCATCTACACGGATATGAACGCCATTCGCCGCGACGAGGCGCTGGATAACCTGCACTCCGTGTATGTGGATCAGTGGGACTGGGAAAAGGTGATTCGCCGCGAAGATCGCACGCTCGACACGCTCAAGCGCACCGCGCAGGAGATTGTCGACTGCATTTGCGACGTGAGCGTGCGCCTGAACCGCGAATATTCCAGTATTCATACCCGCCTCTGCCGCGAAATGAGTGCCATTACCGCGCAGGAATTGGAGGATATGTATCCTGACATCCCCGGCGGCAGCCAGCGTGAAAACAAATATCTGGAACAGCATAAGACCGCGCTGATCATGCAGATTGGCGGCAAGCTGCGCTCCGGCAAGCCGCACGATGGTCGCGCGCCCGACTATGACGATTGGGCGCTCAACGGCGACATTCTCTTTTGGAACGATGTGCTCGGCCGCGCGTTCGAAATTTCCAGCATGGGCATTCGCGTGGATGCGGAATCACTGGCGCGTCAGCTGAAGCTCGCCGGGTGTGAGGAGCGCGCGAAGCTGCCCTTCCACCGCATGCTGCTCAACGACGAACTGCCGCTCACCATTGGTGGCGGTATCGGCCAGAGCCGCCTGTGCATGCTGATGATCGGCTGCGCCCACATCGGCGAGGTACAGTCCAGTATCTGGGATCAGGCCACGCGCGACGCCTGCGAAAAGGCAGGCATCAAGCTGTTGTAATGAAATAAGACCGGGCTTTGAACGCGAAAATGCGCTTTAAAGCCCGGTTCTTTGATAGAGTAGAAATATACAAAAACAGAATAGAGAGGCGGCGCCTGCAAAGGAACGCCGGAATTTTTTTATTTATTGCGTCTCAGCCCCTTGGGCAGGTGGTTCTTGTACCAGCCGCCGGAAGCCTTTGCCCAGCCTAGAGGCAGGCCCTGCCAGCACATCAGTGTCCAGCCGCGCGCGCCCTCATCGCAGGCAATCGCCTCACCCAGCAGATAGCGCGTCGCGTCGGCATCGGCAAGTTCCACGCTCTGACGCGCCAGCTTTGGTTCGAGCGTCATCGCCAGCGCGTGCTGCGGTTCGATGTGGCTGCGTCCCAGGCGCGCAAGGCTCGTGCCTAGCGAAACCACGCGCAGCCCGTTTAACTCGGGACAGGCGGCGGGCGTGGCAAAGATCGCGTCGCCCAGCCGCAGCAGTCGCGCGTCGAGCCCGTCGGGCAGCGCGCAGATTTCGTCCTTCAGCCGCGCAAGTGCGTTTGCCGTTTCACGGTCTGGGCGCGGAAAGGATGGGTCGGGCGTGCGCCGGTCGCCCGCCTTGCGCAGCCGCGCGCAGAAGTGCCCGTCGCCGGGTACGCGCTGCGGCCAGATGCGCAGCATACCGCCGTTGGAGCTTCCCAGCCCGTCGAGCGCAAAGTCCTCGGGGGCAAACTCCGGATGCCGCGCCAGAAACGCGGCGATGGTCTGCTCGTTTTCAGTGCGGTTGAAGGTGCAGGTGGAATACACGAGTCGCCCGCCGGGACGCAGCAGCGCCGCCGCGCTGTCCAGTATTTCCGCCTGTCGCCGCGCGCAGCCTGCGGGCGAAGCGCTCTGCCATGCCGCGCGCGCAGCGGGTTCGCGGCGAAACATGCCCTCGCCCGAACAGGGTGCGTCGCAGAGCAGCGCATCGAAGTATTCTGATAGACGCGCCGCCAGCGCGTCCGGACGCGCGTTTACCACCACGGCGTTGCGCGCGCCCAGGCGTTCCAGGTTCGAAGCCAGCGCTTTTGCGCGCGCGGGCTCGATTTCGTTGGCAACCAGCAGGCCTCTGCCTGCCATGCGTCCCGCGATCTGCGTGGATTTACCGCCCGGCGCAGCGCAGAGATCCAGTATCCGCTCGCCGGGCTTCGGGTCGAGCGCCGCCACGCTGAGCATCGCGCTCGCTTCCTGAAGATAGAATGCGCCGGCCGCGTGGGCGATGGATGCGCCGGGCTTCACGTCGGGCAGCAGATAGTGCCCCAGCGGTTCCCACGGCACGGCCGCGCCGCAATACGCGCGCGCCGCCGCCTCCGCGCCCGCGCGCAGCGGATTCAGCCGCAGCGCCAGCGTGGGCGCGTCTTCCATGGCGGCGAAAAATGCCGGGGCCTCGGCTCCCAGCATCGTCGCAATTTCATTTTTAAAGGCTTCGGGCAGCGGAATCAATTTTCTTCCTCCAGCAGCTTGATAATCTCCGAAAAATTGTGTACGATGGGCCCGTTCCAGCCGTCGCCGCCGTCGCGCAGCATCTGCGCCGCGTGCATGCCCACGTTCAGCGCGCCATGCAGGTTGCATTCACGGTCGTCGATGAACAGGCATTCTTCGGGCCTGACGTTCAGCGCCTTGCAGATTGCGTCGTACATCCGCGGATCGGGCTTGCAGGTGTCGATTTCGGTGGAAACCACCATCGCGTCAAAGTGCCGCGCCTCAGGCCGCTGCATCGCAAATTCGCGAAACGAGGGCATTGCATCCGAAAGCACGCCGATGCGATGGTTCATGTGGATCAGGCCGAGTGCGCCGTCCACATCTCGATACCAGTGATAGCGCGCGGGATTCCAGGTGAAATCCCAATTCAGCGCGTCGAGCTGGCCATCTGTAAGCGTCCAGCCCATGCGCCGCGCCACGTTCGCCAGAAACTGCCGCCGCAGCAGGGTTTCTTCGGCCATGCCATGCACGGGCACATCCTCGCGCAGAATGCTTGCCTCTGCGCGGCAGGCCTCCTTCCAAGCCGGGCCGGGAATATCGCGCGCATAATCGCCGAGCAGCGCTTCGTATTCCGTGGGTACGTTCCAATCGTTAAAATGTGCGGGGCGAACCATCACGCCGCCCGCATCCAGAATCAGGGTTGTGGTTCGCATGGCGTTTCTTCCTCTTTCTTTTCGGCGCCGTTATCCGGGGTGTTGTCCGAAGCGTCGCCGGTTGCGGGCGCCTTCTCGTGCAGGTCTTCAGGCGCGCGTTCGTATTCGGCGGTGTCTGTCGGCAGGTGCTTCCTTTGCAGCCGCGCATATACGAACGTGCGGCAGATGGCGTAGCCCAGTGCGAACAGCGGCACGCTGATCAGCATGCCGACAAAGCCGAACAGGCCGCCGCCGATTACGATGGCAATCATAATCTGCAGCGCGGACATGCCCACATAGTCGCCCAGAATGTGCGGGCCGATCAGGTTGCCGTCCAGCTGCTGCAGCACCAGCACGAACACTGAAAACCACAGCGCGCTCATCGGGTTCACCATCAGCAGTATCAGCGCGCAGGGCGCCCAGCCGATAAACGGGCCGAAGAAGGGAATGATGTTTGTCACGCCGATGATTACGCTGATCAGCAGCGGGAATTCCATCTTGAAAATCAGCATGCCTACATAGCATATTGCGCCAATGATGGCCGAATCCACAATCTTGCCGTTGATGAAGCCCGCGAAGATGTGGTTGGCTTTGCGCGTCCAGTAGATCAGCGTCTCGATTTTCTCCCGTTCCATGATTGAATAGCCGATCTTTTTCATCCGCGCGCACAGCCGCGCCTTGTCCATCAGTATGTAGAAGGCCGTGATCAGGCCGACCAACAGCTGATACAGCGAATTCACCACGTTCGATGAAATATTCACAATGTTGTTCAGCAGCATCGTGATATTCTTGATCTGGCTGGAAACGATGTTCTCCCATGCCAGCACCAGTTCATCGCCGTTCACGCTCAGTATGTCAAACTTCAACAGCAGCTTGTTCAGCTCATTTGAATTGTTTTTCAGGAATGCTGAAATATAGGCCACGATTGAACCGATCGACTGGATCAGCTGCGGCAGCAGCAGCCGCAACAGTACGAACACAATCGTCAGCAGTACCAGCACCGACACTGCCGTGGAAATCAGGCGCTTGCCGTGCACATGTTTTTCGCGGAAAAAAGCGCTCTTATCCAGCACATTTTCTATGCGCCGCTGCATCGGCCCCAGCAGAAATGCAATCGCAAACCCAATAAAAAACGGCGAGGCCAGCGAAAACAGCTTGCATATGAAGCTCCATACACCATCGAAATAATAGATTAGCGCTCCGAACAATATCGCGAAGGCCACCACGATAATTCGGCCTTTCACCTCAAAGCGCTCCAGTTCCTTTGAAAACGGCAGTTTCATTTCTACCTCCGAATTGGTTGCGACAAATATATAGATACACATCTATTATAACACGAACACAAGCGCACGGTCAACGAAGCTCCGCCCGCCGACCTGGAAAATTGGCGACAATTTTCCCGATTGTGGCGATTGTCGGCGTGCGGTCAGCGAAATACGCACCCGCCGACCCGGAAAACTGGTGACAATTTTCCTAATCGCAGCGATTACCGGCTTGCAATTTACGAACGACCGCCGCTTTTTTTGCCAGTTCGTTCCGCTAGGCCGTTTCGCCGTTGCAGGAGTGGCGAAGGGCCATCCTCATTTTGTTGGGAAATTGCTTAATTTTGGACTCTAAAACGACTTTCTTGTCTGGATTTCTACCTATTTATATAAGCATGATATGCGTGAACGCATTGACTGCCGGCACATTAGCCCGCTCAGCGCATTGCGGCCAGCTGATCCAGCGCTTCGGACGCGCTTATTTCGCCGCCGATAAATTTCCGAACAATCGCCTGGCAATCGCCATGCGCGTCGCCGAACGCCCTGGGCGCGACCAACTTGCACCTGCGTGCCAGCGTCTCCAGCGGCGCGTAGGCCGAGAGCTCGGAATAGATGCACGCGTTCGTCACGCTCAATGCACCGATGCTGCTCAGCGCCTGTTGGGATTCTCCATCTAAGAGCGCTGCAACCAGCGCGCGGGCCAGCGCCATGCGCTCGGCAGCGTCGCCGTCCGTCTGTGCCACCACGCCCGCCAGCAGCAGCTGATCTGCCCACATGTATTCGCCCGCCGCGTCCAGCGTCCAGTCCGGCCCGCGTCCCGCATCGCGCAGGCGCGTCAGCCGCGCGATATCCGCCTGCGTCACGATCGCGGTTTCCGCCGCGCCGCTGGTAAAATCCGCGAAACCTGCGCTTGCCGGAAGTCCCAGGTCGATGCCGCCGTCCGACTCGGGCGTTTCTTCAATATCAGCGTCGCTCTCGGGATCGCCGCTCAACAGGCCGATCAGCGCGCCCGCAAAGCAGCAGCCATCCGCATCCTTCGGCAGCTCCCGTATCTCGTTCGCGTCGCCGGTCGCAGCGCGCGCTGCGATGTAGCCGCCCATCGCCACGGGCAACGCGCGTCCCTGCCCAACGCTGCGCAGTTCCGGCCGCAGCACGTCCGGCGTGTCGAGTGTTGCCAGATCGCCTGCGTCGCTTAGCACACCCGGTGAGAACAGCAGCAGTTCCGGCGGCCGTATGCCGGATGCGTTCAGCGCGCGCATCGCATCGCGGCTGACTGGCGTGAATTCTACATATACGCCCTCGTGCCGCTTTTCAAAGGCAGCGGCGCAGGCGTTCAGCCACCGGATGAAGTTGCCGCCGCATTTCCAGTCGGCGCACACCCACGCGCGCAGCACGCCGCTCCAGCCCGCATACTTCTGCGCCACATAGCGGCGCCGGTCCGGCGGCAGTTCGCCCGCCAGACGCACTGCGCCGACCGCTAGTGCCGCCAGCAGCAGCACGCAAACGCACCTCGCAAATCGTCTCATTTTGCCCACCTCATCCCAACGTATGAGCCGGGGAAAAAATAATTCAAAAAAGTTGAAAAAAGGGGTTGACAAACAAAATGGTATTTGCTATAATATCATCTGTTGCCGCGAGAACAGCCGCTGAGGCGGCGAGGAGAAGCGACAACGGGCGATCCTTGAAAACGATACAGCGAGAGCGAGAAGAGAAGAAGAAGTCAGAATAGAAATGAGTGAAACGCCGGGAAG
>CAKUDW010000092.1 GCA_934645275.1 uncultured Clostridia bacterium | reverse complement strand
GCCCTTCTCAGTTCTGGCTCTTCATCGTCGGGAAGAGCAGGACGTCGCGGATGGCGGGGCTATCGGTCAGGAGCATGCACATGCGGTCGATGCCGAAGCCGATGCCGCCCGTGGGGGGCATGCCGAGCTCGAGCGCGTAGAGGAAGTCCTCGTCGGTGTGGTTGGCTTCCTCGTCGCCGCTCGCAAACAGCTCTTCCTGCGCATTGAAGCGCGCACGCTGGTCGATGGGGTCATTCAGTTCGGAGTAAGCGTTCGCCATTTCCCAGCCGTTCATGAAGAACTCGAAGCGCTCGACATAATCGGGGTTGGTCGGCTTCTTCTTCGTCAGCGGTGAAATTTCAACCGGATGATCCATTACGAACGTCGGCTGAAGCAGTTTATCCTCGACATATTCCTCGAAGAACAGGTTCAGGATGTCGCCCTTTTTGTGAATGGGCTTGAATTCGATGTTGTGCGCCTTTGCGATCTCGCGCGCCTCTTCGAGCGTGTGAATCTGGTCAAAATCAACGTTAGCGTACTTTTTGACTGCATCCACCATCGTGATGCGCTCAAACGGCTTGCCGAGATCCATTTCGATGCCGTTATAGGTGATTTTGGTCGTACCAAGCACCGTCTGCGCGACGTGGCGGTACAGGTTTTCGGTCAGATCCATCATGCCGTGGTAATCGGTGTACGCCTGGTAGAGCTCCATCAGCGTGAATTCCGGATTGTGGCGGGTATCCAGACCCTCGTTGCGGAACACGCGGCCGATTTCATACACGCGATCCAGCCCGCCGACGATCAGGCGCTTCAGGTACAGCTCCAGCGAAATGCGCAGCTTGAAATCCTCGTCAAGCGCGTTGAAATGCGTTTCAAACGGGCGCGCCGCCGCGCCACCGGCATTGGCGACCAGCATCGGTGTTTCGACCTCAAGGAAGCCTTGGCCGTTCAGATAGCTGCGGATTGCAGAGATAATTTTGCTGCGCTTGATGAACGTATCGCGGGATTCTGCATTCATGATCAGATCCAGATAACGCTGGCGATAACGGGTATCGGTATCGGTAAGGCCGTGAAACTTCTCCGGCAGCGGATGCAGGCACTTGGTCAGCAGCGTTATTTCCTGCGCATGCACGCTCACCTCGCCGGTCTTGGTGGTGAAAACATAGCCCTTCACGCCGATTACATCGCCAACGTCGTAGCTCTTGAAAGTCTTGTAGGCGTCCTCGCCCACGTCGTCGCGGCGCACGTAGATTTGGATTCTGCCGTCGCAATCCTGCAGGTGTGCGAAGCTGGCCTTTCCCATCACACGGCGGGACATCATGCGCCCGGCGATAGACACGTGCTTCTCCTCGCCCTCGGTATAATTGGCGATAATCGAGCCGGAGTGGTCGCTAACGTCGTAGGTGGTGATAATGTAGGGATTCTGTCCGGCTTCCATGAGCGCGTTCAGCTTTTCCAGACGGATGCGGTTCTGCTCGGAAAGCTCCTGCTGGCTCAGCTCAGGGGCGTTGGTGTTGTTGCGATCTTCTGCCATGTAAGTATTCTCCTCTCGTCCGGAGCGCCAATGCGCGCAGGGCTCATGTAGGTTATATAGGGGGGAAAAGTCAGCCAAGCCGGGAATGCCGGCAATTCTTCACAAATTAACCGGCGTGCGGTTGACATGCCGGTTGGTGTGGGAAGGCGCGGTAATCAGCGTTTGCGAATGTTCAGTATCTTCAGGCGAATCTTGCCGCCGGGAGTGTTGGCCTCCACGGTGTCGCCCAGATGCGCGCCGATCAGCGCCTGGCCGATGGGGGATTCGTTGGAAATAAACAACTTCAGCGGGTCGGCCTCTGTGAAGCCCACCAGCGTGTATTCATCCTCTTCATTATATTCCAGATCCAGCACACGCACCACGTTGCCCAGCGAGACCACGTCCGTGGTAGCGGCGCTGTCATCTACGAAATTGGCGGTGCGCAGCAGCTGCTCGATTTCGCCCATGCGGCCGTATACGCGCGCCTCTTCCTTCTTGGCGGCGTCGTATTCTGCGTTTTCGGAAAGGTCGCCGAAACCGCGCGCAATCTGGATTTCCTCCGCCACGCGTTTTTTTGCTTCAATCAGCTCTTCCAGCTCTGCTTCCAGCTTTTTCTTATCCGTAAGCGTAAGTTCACGAACTTCAGACATGTTTTAAAACCTCCTGCAAATATGCAAGTTATGTTGTTTGATGACACGCAAATACACAAACAAACACTGCAACAGCGTATCCCGATGCAGTGTTTATCCGGATTTACAGATATTATACGCCCGGCAGACAGAATTGTCAAGCCGCGGCGGGGAAGAATAAGCGGTGAAACGCGCTCGAGGCGGGCGATAAGCCGGGCATAAATTGAGCTTTTGAAAAACTTGTGCGCGCACGCTTGACATTGTATTTTTATAACCTTATAATCAACACAGAATTTTATCAGCCACGCGGCATTTTGGCGTGCGTGGGCTGAATACGGAGGCGCGGCATGGGCGAAATCATACGCATAGAAAACCTGAGCAAGGTCTTTAACGGCGCGGCCGGCCGGATCGTGGCGCTGGATGGCATTGATCTGTCCATCAACGAGGGCGACATTTTCGGCATCATCGGCCTGAGCGGCGCGGGCAAGAGCACGCTCGTGCGCTGCATGAATCTGCTGGAGACGCCGACTTCGGGCCGCGTGATCTTCGACGGCAAGAATCTGATGGATATGCAGCGCGACGAACTGCTGGCTACCCGCCAGCAGATCGGCATGATTTTTCAGGATTTCAACCTGATGGCCCAGCGCAACGCCGTTAAAAACGTATGTTATCCGATGGAGATTGCGCATGTGAACCGCAAGGCGGCGGAGAAGCGTGCCGTGGAGCTGCTGGAACTGGTGGGCCTGAGCGACAGGCTCAAATCCTACCCCAGCCAGCTTTCCGGCGGCCAGAAGCAGCGCGTGGCCATTGCGCGCGCGCTGGCGATGAACCCGAAGGTACTGCTTTGCGACGAGGCTACCTCTGCGCTCGATCCGAACACCACGCGGCAGATTCTGGAGCTGCTCAAAAAAATCAATCGCGAGCTGGGCGTGACCATCGTGGTCATCACTCACGAAATGAAGGTTATCGAGACCATCTGCAACCGCGTGGCGGTGCTCGACCAGAGCCACGTGGTGGAGGAGGGCATGGTGCGCGACGTGTTCATTCACCCGCAAAGCCGCATCGCCCGTCAGTTGATTTTGCCCAATCAGGATGAAAACGTGGAGTTCTCGGACAGCAATTGCCTGCGGCTGGTGTTCGACGGCTATTCCACCTTCGAGCCGGTCATTTCCAACCTTGCGCTGGAGTGCCACGCGGCGGTGAATATACTTTTCGCCAGTGTGCGCAGCGTGGAAGGCAAGACTATCGGTCAAATGCTCTTGCAGCTGCCTCAGGATGAAACGACGGTGCTGCGCGTGAAGCAATGGCTGATTGACCACAAGATTACCTATAAGGAGGAAACGCTCAATGTTTACGGCACAAATGCTGAATGAAATGCTTTCCGGCATCGGACAGACGCTGTACATGACGCTGTTTTCCACCCTGTTGGCCTATGTACTTGGGCTGCCGATCGGCGTGGCGCTGTGCGTTACGGATAAAAACGGGCTGCATCCCGTGCCCTGGATCAACGCCGTGCTGGGCGCAATCGTGAACATCGTGCGCAGCGTGCCCTTCATTATTCTGCTGATTACTGTGCTGCCGTTTACGCAGTGGTTGCTGGGCACCACGCTGGGCCCCAGCGCTACGGTGGTGCCGCTGGTGATTTCCGCCGCGCCGTTTATCGGCCGCATGGTGGAATCCTCGCTCAAGGAGGTGCCTGCGGGCGTGATTGAGGCGGCGCGCGCCATGGGTACACCGAACTTCAAAATCATCCTGAAGACGCTGATTCCTGAGGCGAAGCCCTCGCTGATTAACGGCTGCGTCATTACTGTGACCACTATTCTGGGCTACACGGCCATGGCGGGCTACGTGGGCGGCGGCGGCTTGGGCGCGATCGCCATCAATTACGGCTACTATCGCTACAATACGCCGGTTATGCTGGTAACGGTTCTGTTGATGGTTGTGATTGTGCAGCTGTTCCAGGAAATCGGTTCGCGCATTGAAAAGAAAACAGATAAACGCATTCGCTGATATGAGCGCCTGCACGGCTTTATGCCGTACAGGCGCTTATGCTTATTGGGATAAGAATTGTCGACGAATTTCAAAGGAATACGCCGATAATTCTTGCCGTGGCAGGTGGTTCAAAATATTTTTGCGGAAGAATGTAAATATTTCGATATGGGGTTGACAGGCTGACCTTCGCTATGTATAATGTCCATAAATCCAATGGAGATTCCAATACGGATTCGGAAAGGAGGAGCCACGATGAAGTACGCAGCCTACACGACCGACATGATGATGTCTATGTGCATGTGCCGGATGTGCATGCGCACGCTTCGCCGCGCTCTGAATTCTGAACCGTTTTCCATGCCGGGCTGTTAAAACCGGCCATACTGCAATGAAGAGGGCAGGAAACGATTCAGTTTCCGCCCTCTTTGTTGTTGAGGGGACATGATCCCCGGGAAAACGTTCAGAGCTGCATGCACATCCTGAAACACGGGCGAAACCACGGAAACACACACATCGACGTCAAATTTGAAAGGAGATATTCCCATGAAGAAGTTTGCTGTTATCGTTCTTGCCCTGATCCTGGCACTCAGCTGCACCTCCGCTTTTGCCGCTACGAAGATCCGCGTCGGCGCAACCCCCGCTCCGCACGCCGAAATTCTTGAGGTAGCCAAGAAAATTTTGGCCGAGCAGGACATCGATCTGGAGATCGTGCAGTTCAACGATTATATCATTCCCAACACTGCCACCGAGTCCGGCGAACTGGATGCCAATTACTTCCAGCATGTGCTGTATCTGAACGAGTTTAACGCTGAAAAGGGCACGCACCTGGTTGCCGTGGCGCCTATCCACTATGAGCCCTTCGGCATCTACGCCGGCAAGTGCGACAGCCTGGACAAGCTGGAAGATGGCGCGAAGATCGCCGTGCCGAACGACGGCACCAACGAAGCCCGCGCGCTGCTGTTGCTTGAGGCTCAGGGCCTGATCAAGCTTAAGGAAGGCGTCGGCCTGTCCGCCACCAAGCTGGACATCGAAGAGAATCCGCACAACTACGACATTCAGGAAGTTGAAGCCGCTCAGGTGCCGCGCTCTCTGGCCAGCGTGGATGTGGCTGTCATCAACGGTAACTACGCCATTGATGCGGGCCTGAAGGTAAAGGACGCGATCGCGGTTGAGGACGGCGAATCCGACGTTATCCAGGGCTATTACGCGAACGTGCTGGTTGTGAAGGAAGGCAACGAAGATAATGAGGCCATTCAGGCGCTCGCTGATGCGCTGCGCAGCGACGAAGTGAAGACCTTCATCGAGGAAACCTACGAAGGCGCGGTTGTGCCGCTGTTCTGATTCGGATTGGATAATTCTATAACCTGCTTAAATCAGCTCTCCGCTTTGGCAATCGCCGGGCGGGGAGCATTTTTATAGGATAAGAGTTAGGCGTTTTGCGGGTCGGCGGCTCTGGTGAGGAGACGCCGACAATTCTTATAGGCCGTGCAGGTGCGTTCCTCGTTCGTCGGGCGTTGCTGCCGGCCGTTTTTTTGTTTCAATGCAGTTCGCCGTTCACAGTTTGTTTCCAATTTGAAGGGGGTTTTTCTAAGGAAAATCTAAGGTTAGGGCTTTAAAATGAGCGCATTCCAGTTGAGTTGAAAGGAAATAACTGCTATGAACAAATCTCCCAGGACGCGCAGGCGGCGCTTTAAGAAGCTGATCGTCTGGCTGATCGTACTTGCATTGCTGGCGGTGGCCGCCTGGTATGCCTACAGCATGCTGCGGCAGGAATATACCGTGACTTACGATGAATACACCGCTTCAATCGGCAGTATTTCAAACGCGCTGAGCTTCAGCGGCAATCTGAGTCTGATTGACAGCGCTACCTATTCGGCTTCGAGTCAGAGCACGGTGCGCAAGGTCTACGTCGCCGCGGGCGACGCTGTGGCCGACGGCGACAAGCTCGTTCGCCTGGCAAACGGCGAAACCGTTGAGGCGGAATTTAACGGCCGCGTGAACGCGCTGGACGTAGCTGAAGGCGACAGCGTGAGCGCGGGCGATATGCTGGTGCAGGTGGCAGATTTTACGCACATGTCGGTGCGTTTCCGTGTGGATGAATACGACATTTCTGAGGTTGCCGTCGGCCAGCAATGCACCGTAACGGTCACGGCGCTCGAGCGCAGCTTTGATTCCGAAATTGCCGCCATTGACTATATTTCCGCCTCCGGCGGCAACGTGGCCTACTACACAGCCACCGTTTATCTGGACGTGGACGATGGCGTGTATCCGGGAATGCAGACGAGCGTTTCCATCGTGCAGGAGGAAGCGAACGACGTGGTCGTGCTGAAAATGGACGCGCTGAGCTTCGATGAAAACAACTCCGCCTACGTCTGGATGTATAACGATACGGGCGAGCTGGAGCAGGTGAGCGTCGAAGTGGGCGTGAGCAACGGCAATTATGTAGAGATCAAGAGCGGCTTGAGCGACGGCGATACTGTGTACGTGGAGAGCCAGGTCGAAGCGCAGGCCTCCGGGCTGAGCGGGCTGCTCTCGGGCATGTTCGGTTCGCAGCAGATTTCCGCGCCGGGCGGCGGCATGCCAGATTTCAGCAGCGGCAATAGACCTGATTTCAGCAATATGGATGGCAATATGCCGAACTTCGGTGGCGGCAACGGCGGCGGCCGGGGCGGCAACGGAACGGGCGGTGGGCAGTCTTGACGGACAGCGGCTTTTTTCAGATGCGCGATATCTGCAAAGCGTATCGGCTGGGCGATGAGGATATGCCCGTGCTGAAAAACGTGAACCTGAGCCTTGAGGAAGGTGAATACCTGTCCATTCTCGGGCCATCAGGCAGCGGCAAATCCACGCTGATGAACATCATCGGCTGCCTGGACATTGCCACCAGCGGCGAATACCAACTGCACGGACGCATGATTGACGACCTGAGCGAAGCGGAGCTGGCACGCATCCGCAGCCACGAGATTGGCTTTATCTTCCAGAACAGTCAGCTGTTGCCGCGGCTGACGGCGCTGAAAAATGTGGAACTGCCGCTGATATACGCGGGCGTTGCGCCGCGGGAGCGGCGCAGGCGCGCCGAGGAAATGCTTGGGCGCGTGGGGCTGTCAGACCGGCTCCATCATCTGCCCAGCCAGCTCTCCGGCGGCCAGCAGCAGCGCGTGGCCATTGCCCGTGCGATGATTAACAACCCCAGCCTGCTTCTGGCAGACGAGCCCACCGGTGCGCTCGACCAGAAAACTGGCAGGCAGGTGATGGCGTTGTTTGGCGAACTGAATGCCGAGGGACACACCATCATCATGATTACGCACGACGCGGGCATCGCACGGCACGCGCGGCGCGTGGCGCACATTATCGACGGCGAGCTCACGGAAG
>CAKUDW010000091.1 GCA_934645275.1 uncultured Clostridia bacterium | reverse complement strand
GACCAATTCCTGCTGTATAAACCCGATTCCAAGTTTCAGAGAATCGACAACGTTCTCGATTACAATGGGTTTCCCTTCAAAATAGATTTCACCTGCATCAATTGAATAAATGCCTGCCAGGCATTTCATCAGGGTAGTTTTGCCTGCGCCGTTTTCACCCATGAGAGCGCGCACTTCCCCATACTCCAAGGAGAAATCAACATTCTGAAGGGCCTTCGTTCCCGTAAACGACTTCGAGATTCCTTTCATCTCAAGGATCGTATTGCTCAAAGGCCTTCCCTCCTGTCTTAAATTTCAACTACAGTGCTGTTGAGAATCGCATCCCGCCATTCAGTCTTTCATAACGGCGGGATGCAGCTAGTGCACTGGCACTGTTCAAATAACATCAGTCAGCGAGGAATTCTGCAGCATTTGTCGCGTCAATGTAGGTAACCGGGACATAAGTCATAAAGTCATGTTCGATCGTGCCGCCATTGAGCACGGTGAACAGATCTTCGGTAGCGCCCACAGCCAATGCATAGGGATTCTGCTTGGCGGTTGCGGTAAACTCGCCCTTCGCAATTGCCCGAATGGCATCTTCGTTACCGTCTATGCCGTAAATGAGCGTTTCCTCGAGGCGGCCAGCTGCCTTCAGAGAGGAAACACAGGCCATGCCGGCAGGATCATGGAAGGCAAAGATTGCATCAATTTTGTCAAACTTCTGAATCCATGCATCACAAATTGCCATCTTCTGTTCCAGAGTTTCCGGAGTGGGCGTATCCTCAGACAGAATCTTGATGTTGTCGTGACCGGCGAATGCGTCCTTTAAGCCCTGGACACGCTGGACAGCGGCGCTGTTCAGCGGCATATCCATGATGCAAACATTGAATTCCTCACCGTTTGCACGCTTCACAATGTCTTCACCGCACATATAGCCGCCATTGTAGTTATCTGATACAGTCTGCGAGACAACCCATCCATCTTCCTCAGTAATGGGCAGGATCAAATCAGATGCTGCTACAACGATCCCCGCATCATGCGCTTCGCGGATGCCCTGAATCGAGGCTTCAGCATCGCAGGCTTCAACAACAATGCCATCACAGCCCATGGATACAAAGTCGGAAAGTGCATTCATCAGAGCTGACGGGTCATAGTCAGCATCAAGAATGACGGTTTCGGCACCGTACTTCTCGCAGACTTCTTCAAAGCCTTCGACAAAGAGCATGCAATGCGGGTTCGTACCAGAGATGATAACCAGACCGATGAGAGGCTTGTCTTCTGCAACTGCGACACCGGCAAAAGCAGAGAGAACCAGAACCAGCGAGATAACCAGAGTCAGTAACTTCTTCATTTCATCTTCCTCCTTGTACTATGTCCTTGCTATTTTCATCAGCCAACTGAATCACCAGCCTGGCTGATTGCAACTACAGCCTCTTACCATACGCGAAGTAAGGTAATAAATAACATTGTTTAACCCGTTAAGTGTATCTCCCCAAAACCCAAATTATATTCTGCTATTTTCTACGTAATATATTATCACAATAGCCGTTGTATGTCAATATAAAAAATTTGTTTTTCTTATTTTTTCTTTTGTATTGTTTGTATTGTTTTATAAACCAACACCATAAGGGTTATGAATCGATAAACAAGTCACATTTGCCCGTCTCCAAACAATTTTCATGGACGGCTGCCTTTCTTTTCGGGCATCTGTGTGATATACTTGCATTCGACACACTGTATTCATTCAGGCTGGCGTCGGTGGCTGTGCGGCGCTGAATGAGCGGATGGGGCACAAAGGGATATCGACGGCGACTCATTCCCGTCTGATGCAAAGACGTTTTGCCGCGGTGCGTTGATGCCCGCAGGCAAGATCATGGAATCCTTTGGCAAATGGAGTGCGTGACAGTGGCTGCTGCGGCAGGCGACCCATCGGAGCCGGACAGAGACAGAGACCGGACAAATGTCAGGATGCTGACAGGAAGGCCTGGCCGGATGCGTCGCGGGCCGTGCGGTGATTTCCGATGGAAGAATTCAGAAGGAGCATCGCGCCGGGGACCGGGGAAACCGGAGAACGGGCAAACGGATTCAGCGGAATTTGCAGGGAGGTGCTTCTCATGAAGATGATGCCGGTGGTTGCGCTTCCGATCCTGGCGATGATCTCCGGCGCCTGCGCGGGGGAATCGGAAATTCAAAGCGCCGCTTTGCCCGAAATCCATCAAATTGAGGCGGACGCCGGGATGGGCACCCTGCATGACGCGACCGGAGCGGATGCATTTGGAAACATGCTTGACCATCCGGACAGCCGCTATTACACCGTGAACGATTACTACAATATGAAAAGCGGCGGCGGTCTCCACATTCTGACTCATTATGAAACATATCAGCAGACGACGGAATACAGCTGCGGATGCGCTGCGGCGCTCATGGTGCTGCACCATTACGGGGTGAATGATTACAATGAGATGCAGATCTGTGAGCGGGCCGGGGCAGATCCTTCAAAGGGGACATCCGTTGAAGGCCTCGCGTCCTTTTTTGAGGAACTGGGCTTTCGCGTGGACGATCATGCGGCCGTTGAACCGCGCTTTGCCGGGATCGGGGACTGCGAGGCCTACCTGATACGGGCAATCGACGGCGGAGCGCCCGTAATGGTCGATTGGGTGGACTGGTTTGGCCATTGGCAGACGATCATCGGAATCGACACCTGTGATACGGCGTCTCCATACGACGATGTGCTGATCATGGCGGATTCGTATGACGTCACGGATCATTACCAGGACGGGTATTATGTCGTCCCGTTCGGCCGGTTTTACGCCATGTGGCGCGAAGGCCCATGCGCGGAAAAAGAGGTGCCGTATGAACAGCCGTTTATAACGGTTTATTCCGGCGAATGAAGCGCTTGCCGGGTTCGGACGCGGCGCGGACAGCCGCGAGATTGGGAACACGCCCCGGCGCAAAACGGAAAAGCTCCGCGCGACGGATGGGAAAGCGATATTTCCGGGAGAATCGGGCGATGTAAAACCTACGAGCGCCGGGAGCGCGGCATGCGGGAGGGAAACGGCAGACGGTGAAAGCCGGGCTGTCGTCAGAGGCGGAGCTTTCCCGTCGAAAGGGTGATTGCACAGGATGTGCTGCCGGTATTGGGTCGACGAATCCCCGGAAATCCGGGAGATCGTTGAGGAAATGAACAAGTCCCCCCTCGTGGAGAGGTGGCGTCGAACCACGGGGGTGGTCACCTGTGGGGAAATCAGGCCGACAGACGTCGCGCCGGTCATCGCCTCAAACCGCTCGGGTGTCAGATCGGTCTTTCCGATGAAGTGGGGCTTTGTCGGAAGAACGCCGCTGATCAACGCCCGCGCGGAGACCGCGTCACGGAAGGCGACGTTCAGGGACGCATGGGCTTCCCATCGCTGCATCGTTCCGGCCTCATGGTATTTTGAATGGGAGCACAGCGTCGGAAACGACGGGAAGAAGCGCACCGGGGACAAGTATCTGATCCAGCCGAAGGGCAGCACCATGACCTGGCTGTGCGGGCTGTACAGGATTGAGAACGGTCTGCCTGTGTTTGTGATTCTGACCAGAGAGCCGGGCGAGGAGATACGTTTCATCCATGACCGGATGCCGCTGATCATGCCGGGTGACTATGTGAACGAATGGATCAAGCCGGGCGTGAAACCGGAAGAGCTTCTCGATGCGGCAGTGACCGAAATGGTCTATGAGAGGGTTGAAAAGGAACCGACGACCTCGAACACAGGCGAACAGATGACGATACTGTGATCATGTTGGGTAACCATGATCCTCTCGAAGCGAAGCAAGAATCAGGGTCAGTTCCTTTTTCCGCGAATGCATAGCGTATGCCTGCTCTGCCTCCATGACCTTCACGCGCAGCGCCCTTTCATCCTCGCTTTCACGGTCCGGCTTAAAACCGAGCCGTTTCTCCATCTTCTCCATGAACTCGTCAAACAGCATCGCCCCAGCCCTGTTCGCATCGTTGTCCTGGCTCGCCTTTATAAGGATCTCTTTCTCTTCGGCCAGGTACTCCTGTTTGAAACCGAAGAAGGAAGCGGTGTGAAGTACGTTAACCATGAGGGCGTAGATATGCCGCAGGGTCAACGGAGTGTCCGCCACCAGAAATCCCATGATTTCTGACTGCTCTGTGAATTCGTATGCATAATGCTGGCACTCCACGCCTTTTGCCATGAGCTCGTCCAGGAAGCAAAGGTTGTAAGCCTTATCCTTGGAACCGTCGCGTATACATCTGCTGACAAAGAGCAGTCCGCGATGCCCATCTGATGGCGCTTTGATGGGGAGCCCGCGCAGATAATTGATATAAACGGTCAGTGTCTTTTCGACCTGCTCCAGGATTTGCCTGATTGTCATATCGAACATATCGGGATGTTCGACGTGATCGAAGCGATGGGCGTACTTCCATGTACCGATCAAACGATCCGTGTTCAGCTCCCTCAGCCATTCCTGTACCGTTTTCATTTTTACCATGATCTCACCCGACCTTTCAGTCTCCAAATATCTCTCTTATATCATCCTCGGTCAGTGGCTTGTCCCAGGGCCTAAAGCCGAGGTAATCATCCGGATTGGGGAGAGAAACACAAGCGGGATCACAGGGGGGATCCCATGCCCATCGGACGTAGGCGAATTCTCCATCACCCGGTTTCGGAAAGGCCTCCGCCATAATCCGACCCCATGACCTGAACGACACATGGAACGCTGTGCCATCATCAAAGACGGGGACGCCGAGGTTCCCCCGCTGATGGTAGAACCCGGAAAAGCGTATATTGCGCAGGCGCAACTCTTCTATCGTGGCTGCGCGCTGTTCCGCGAACAGGGAGTCACTCACATCTTCATCCGGATAGCGCGGATCGCGCCATGCAGTCCAGCCTATCACTTTCATACTGTCCCTCCATGGGGTATGGACAGCGTTCAGTCCATCGTCAGGCCTGTCGAAAAAGTCTGGCTCAGTTCGGCCCGATACATATTCACAGATTTTGCTATTCATATTGTTTCCTCAGTGCCGTTTTATTCTGCATCATCGTCGTGATTGTCAATTGCCCGAAACATGTCTGCGCCATCGGTTGCAATCCTCATCATTTCCCTGACCACTGCGCGGCGGGTAATGCCACGCTCATTCGCGTAGTCCACGCAGCGCCTGGGGTTAGAGATGATAGACCATTCCGGGGAAGCGTTGTTCTTTTCTATGTCACGAACGACCAGCGCCCACTGAACAGCATCTACAAAGTCCCACAGTGTGCCATCCCATCTCCATTCACTGTCGGAACGGAATCCCTCTATCGGCCTCATTATCTTCACTCCTGTTACTCATGTTCAATCTGGGCAAGTGCATCTTTTGTTGTATATATTCCTGGCTCGCCCGCTCGATCTCTGCCATGGTGGCGGCGTAGTCGTTCGTCATGCAGGCGTAGGTTTCGATGGACACCAGTTCGCAGACACGCTTGCCGTAGCGGGTTAAGAACACGACGTGCCCGGTCGTCTCCACATACTTCCAGACAGCGGCCGGTCTCCTGCGGAACTCCGTCACGGAGACTTCCTTTTCCAGTATGAGGAAATCGCGCTGTCCGGGGACGTGGTCGTACAGTCCCATGTTAATCACTCCAGTGCCGGTTCAAATTATTCCCGGGTCCACATTATACCTTTCGCCACCACGGATGATTTGTCATTGAACTAACAGTTTAATTCGTATTGTTCCATACCACTTCTGCATGCGGAAGTTGGCAAAAAAATGAGAGCGCCTCTATTCGCTCTTCCAGTGTAATGAGGATCTCCTGTTGGGCTTCCGTAGCCCAGGGGGGTGCATTACAACAGTTTTTAATTGCTGTTTTAGGCTGATTTGTGGTGGTTTAAAGGGAAAACTGAAGGGGGTGTGCAAAACCAAATCTGCCAGAACCCCCCAGTTTACGGGCTTTCTGAGGGGGTGCATTTGTATTTACGTAAGGACAGCACTCATGATTGCCCTCCACGTAGTATTGCGGCACCTGTCCGCTGTTGCGCACCTTCCTTTTTGTCAGAAAATCCTCGGTGTATACCTTCTGCAGCAGCGCGTCGCCCTTGTACTTCTCGTTTTTCAGAATGCTCAGCACCACCGTCTTGCTCCAGTTCTTCTTTCCGCCGGGCGTGGGTACGCCGTCCGCCGTGAGGATTTTCGAAACGGCATACGGCGTGTTCCCCTCGAGGAAGAGCGCGTAGATTCGCCGCACGACCTTCGCCTGTTCCTCATTGACCACCAGATTGCCGTCCGGGCCGCGGTCGTAGCCGAGAAAGCGCCCGAAGGGCACGGTGACCTTGCCGTCGGCGAAGCGCTTGCGCTGACCCCAGACGCAGTTTTCGGAAATGCTCCGGCTTTCCTCCTGCGCCAGCGAGGACATGATGGAAATCATCAGCTCGCCCTTGCCGTCGAATGTCCAGATGTTCTCTTTTTCAAAGCGCACCTCCACGCCCAGACGCTTCAGGCGGCGCACCGTTTCCAGCGTGTCGACGGTGTTGCGGGCGAAGCGCGAGAGGCTCTTGGTGAGAATCAGGTCGATATGCCCGGCTTCGCATTCGGACAGCATCCGCTGGAATTCGTCGCGGCTGACGGTCTGCGTGCCGCTGACGCCGCGATCCGCGAACACTCCGGCGTATTCCCAGCCCGGCGTGCTCTGGATCAGTGCGTTGTAATAGCTGATCTGCTCGTCCAACGAGTGCAGCAGGCGTTCCGTGGGAACGGATACCCGGGCGTATGCGGCAACGCGTCGGGGACGGATGACCGCCGGCGGCTGCGCGGGCGCAATTTTTCGTACAATTCTGGTCATGGAGCGTTCCTCCCTTCGCGTCTATTACTCACTCTGAACGGCAGAAAAGTCAAGTTATATTCGGAGGTCATTCGAACAGAGCGGACAGCGTGGGATGGTATTCGTCCAGCAGAAGGGAACGCGCCTGCGCGTACTCCGCGCCGCTGAGCAGTTCCGCCTCCCGCAGCCGGTGCAGAAGGCGCAGGCAGGCCAGAAAGCGTTTTTCGGCGAGCAGCTGTTCACGCGTCATGAGTGAATTCCTTCTTCCGCGCAGCGGATGCGCACGACCGGCTGCAGAAGCTGCGCTTTGTCACGCCGTACCTTGAAAACTGCATACCGCAGCGGGCGCAGCAGAATGTGCGCATGGTTTTCCGGCGCACCTGCGTTCGATGCGCGTTCCACCACGCTGTTCGGCAGGTGTCTGAGCAGAAGCGCTTATGCTTTCTGCCCGGCGTCTGCCGAACAGGACAGCCGCACTGCTCGCAGGCCGTTGCTTCCAATGGAGCTTCGGCCTTTATAGGTTTTACGGAGCTGCCGGCACTGCCGCTCAGCGCATTGCGCCGGCAGAAGGATTTTACGCTGTTTACAGACAGATTCAGCGCATCCGCAATCCGGGCATAGCTCTGGCCGGCGGCGCGCAGGGCGATAATCTGCTCTCTTTCAATACTGTTCATGGCTCTTTCCTCCCAATGTCGATGGAGACATGCTCC